>JAGHYV010000001.1 GCA_017743475.1 Roseiflexus sp.
CACACCCAGCACCGCGTCTGCGGGCGAGACGCCCGCGCTCCGGTGACACGTCACGATGCGGCATGCGGGCGGGACGCCCGCGCACCTAGCACAGCGTCTGCGGGCGGGACGCCCGCACACCCGGCGCGCAGGCGGTTCAATTTTATTCCGCCGGGCACCTTTGCGATACGATGTCTCTACGTGTCCACCCTTCAACTTTCAACGGTCATAACCCCAATGTTCCAACGCTCAACCTTCAACCCTCAACCTTCAATCCTCGGTTCGCTTGTTTTCATACAAGGCTTCCTGATGCCATAAAACAAGAGTGTCCTCGCAGCCAGGTCGTTATTTGTCAAGTCGCAGATCGCATCAGGAAGTCATCCGTCAAAAAATGAGCGAACGGTGAGTTCAACGTTCAACGTGCAACCTTCCAACCTTCAACCTTCCAACCTTCAACTTTCCAACCCTCAACCTTCAACCTTCAACGTCCCCTTCCCCCAGCCACTGTGCAAGCGCGTTGCGCAGGGCAATGGCGCGCGCCGGAGCAACCCCGCCGCTGCTGACCGCAATCGTGATACCACCGGAACGGTGAACGGCGGGAACGTGGAAACTCCCCTCCTCTGGTGCGTCAACAACGTTGCAGAGGATGCCTGCGGCAGCAGCATCACGCGCAATCTGTGAGTTGACATTGCGCCGATCGGTGGCAGCGAACACCAACCGTGCGCCTGCGAGATCGCCCGGTTCGTATTCGCGCCGGTTCCACATGATCAGCCCGGCATTCGCCCAGGCTGCCAGGTAGGGTGTTGCAGTCGGACTAACCAGGCGCACCGGTATGCCTGCGTTCAGCAATCCGCGCACCTTGCGTTCGCCCACGGCGCCACCGCCAATCACCACGGCAGACAGATCGCCCGGATTGATCAGCGTCACCGGATAGTCACGCTGCGTTCCGGGGATCGGTGTATCACGTCGGTCAACTGCCGTCTCATCCAGAACGACCTGCTTCTTCCGTGCATACCCGCGTGGCGTCGCCATGCGGTTGCCAAGAATGTAACTCTGACTGCTTCCGATCAGCACAATGGTGAACATATCGGCGCATGATGGGTCTGCGGCTTCCAGGGTCGTCAGGATGATGCGTTCATCGGCGCGGGTAACGTTGCGCCCGAATGCGACCGGCGTCGTCGGTGGACGGTGGGTGCGCATGATGCTCAGAGCAGCATCGAGTTGCCAGTCGCGCCCGCGCGACCGCGGGTTGTACAGCGCGACGATAAAATCCGCCTGCGCTGCTGCCCGCAACCGGCGTTCGATCACATCCCAGGGTGTCAACAGATCGCTCAAGCTGATGATGCACATGTCGTGACCAATTGGTGCGCCGAGTCGCGCAGCGAGCGCCTGGAATGCGCTGATTCCTGGCACAACATCGACTGCCGGATGATCGCCGGTCCACCCTTCGTCACGCAGTATCTCGAAAACAGGCGCAGCCATGGCGTAGATGCCAGCATCGCCGCTGCTGATCAGCGCCACCCGGCGACCGGAGCGCGCAACCGCGATTGCCTGCCGCGCGCGTCCGATCTCGTCGCCCATCGCCGGGGTGACGATCACTTCCTGCCGGGGTTGTAACAGGGGACGGATCAGATCAATGTAGACATGATACCCCGCAACTACATCGGCATCGCGCAACGCTGCGTGCGCCGCATATGTAAGATGGCTCAGATCGCCGGGTCCGATGCCGACGAGGGTGAGAACGCCAGAGGGAGGCGCTGCTGGCACTGCTGTTGCGGTCGTCACAACACCTGATGACCGGTATGGCGCATCGTTCCGTAGCGCCACGGCAATGGTGCACCGCTGGAAGGTGCGCTTCGGAACGATCAGATCACCGCCGCCTGCAATCACAGCGCACGGCTCGGCAACACCCGGCAGGTCGACGTGGGTGACGGCGGCGCTTGGGCTGAACCTTGCGGCGTCGAGGGCAGTAATCTCAGAGCGCGAGACCACGCGGAGCGGAATGTTGAGTCGACCGGCGATCTCAACCAGTCCCGGCTCGTCGGCTTTGATGTCGGCAGTGGCGATCACCCCGATGCAGCGCGGATCCAGACCGGCATCGGCAAGTGTGACACGCAGCGCAGCGTGTAACTCGTTGACCGGCGTTCCCCGCCGACATCCGATCCCCACCGCCAGAACCGGTGGCAGGTAGCGCACACCCTTCGCCCGCAGCGCCTGCCAGAGATCGTCAATCTGGCGGTGCGTTACCAGGATTGCTGCCGCAAACCAGGGATCTGTCAGGCTCGCTGGATCATCAACATATTCGAGGTTCGCGCAATTGGCCCCCTCTTCGATCACCAACCGATGTGCGTCGGGGAGCGCTGGATCGACAAAGCACCCCACCAGGTCGCCGTTCACCAGGCACGCCATCGTATGCGTCAGCGCCGAGTCATTGGCGATTCGCCAGCCCCTGTCGCGTCCCAGCAGATCGAGTGCTGGAAGTCCGCGCGTATCACTGGCAGTGGTGATGGCAGCCTGTCCGCCAGTGATCACGGCGATCCGACGCGCCAGATCGTTCGCGCCCGCCTGGTGCCCGCCAAGCAGGGGAATGACAAACCTGCCGCTCTCATCGAGCACAACGACCGCCGGATCGATGGTCTTGCGGGCAATGAGCGGAGCAATGGCGCGCACGGCGATGCCGCTCGCCATGATCAGCACCAGCGCACGATAGTTGCCCCAGCAGGTGCGCACTTCGTCCAGCAGTGCGGTGGTGTATGGCGTTGCGTCTGGCGCTTCAGCAGCGAATTTTGCTGGTACGTGCGCGGCGGCGCGCAGTTTCACCGCTAGGCGCGCCGCCAGGCGTGTTCCTGCGCGGGTAACGGCAATGATGACGGTGTCTGCATTCACGCCTGATCTCCTCTCGTGTCGCTGCGACGAAAACGATGCGTGTACGTCCGGTCGTAGAGACGACTCGCAGCTCGCCGCGGCGATCGTTTCAGCGCAGGATCGAGCGCCGGGCTGACCAGAATGAGCGCCTGGCGCGTGAAGCCAGCAGCTTTAACCTTTGCTGCAATATCACCCAGCGTTCCCTGGATGATCGTTTCGTCGGGCCAAGTGACGCGGTGCAGCACAACGACCGGCGTCTCGGGGGTGTACGCGCCGCCTGCCAGGAGTTCGTCCACCACGCGCTGCATGCGGGTGACGCTAAGGTAGATCGCCAGCGATACGCCGTGCGCCGCCAGACGTTGCAGTTCTTCGCGCGGCGGCATAGGAGTGCGCCCGGCAGCACGGGTAAAAATGATAGTCTGCACCACGTCGGGGACTGTCAGTTCGACGCCGAGACGGGCAGCAGCGGCGAATGCTGCCGTGACCCCTGGAACGATCTCGTAGGGAATGCCACGTTCGTCGAGCGCCGCCATTTGCTCGTGAATGGCACCATAAAGCGATGGATCGCCGCTATGTAGGCGAGCAACTACCTTCCCGGCACGCGCAGCGTCGCTCATCAGGGCAACGATCTGTTCCAGATGCATGTCCGCCGTGCCGATAATTTGGGCATCAGGACGGGCGTAGGCAGCGGGCAGGGCAACATCCACCAGACTGTCGGCGTAGAGGATCAGATCAGCCTGTGTCAGCAGGTCACGCCCACGCACCGTGATCAGATCAGGCGCGCCGGGTCCTGCGCCGATGAAATAGACGGTTCCGGCGACGGCAGCGTACATCATACACGGTCTCCACGGCGAATGATTACCAGCGAAAGATAGGGGCGCCGCTGTAGGTCGAGTGTGCGCAGGTCACGCACGATCAATTCTTCCGGCATCCCGACACGCTCGGCGTACAGCGCATGGGCGAGCAGGTCGAGTTCGGTGAGCGCCGCCACGATTGCCGGCAGTGCTGAACCCGCTTTCATCAGCACAATCGTCTCGAAGTCGGTCAACAGTCGTCGCAGCGTTGCTGCGTCCGTTTCGTAACTGGCGGGCATGATGATCATGCGCTCATCACCCATCGCCAGCGGAATGCCAGCCGTTGCTGCCGCTGCCGCAAACGATGTCACGCCGGGGATGATCGCGACCGTCACCGGCGCCTGAATGGCCGCCAGTTCGCGCCAGAGATAGACGAAGGTGCCGTAGAGCAGCGGATCGCCCAGCAGCAGATATGCTCCCCGGCGATGCCCGTTCAGTTCGGTCACAATCGTTTCGGCGGCAGCGCGCCATGCTGGGCGCAACTGTCCGGCGTCGCGGGTCATCGGCAGCGGCAATGCAACGACCGTTTGACGAGCGCGGTCGATCCAGGGTTCGGCGATGCGCAATGCCAGGCTCTGATCGCCGTCGCGGCTCTGGGGAACGAAGATGACATCCGCCGCCTGGAGCGCACGTAGTCCTTTGAGGGTGATCAATTCTGGATCGCCCGGTCCCATGCCAATGGCGATCAATGTTGCAGGTTCAGTCATGCCGGTTCTCTTTCTGCCATGCGATGATGAAGACGGGATTGAGCGCTTCCAGACGCAGCGACGACTGGATCGGCGCGCCACGATTGATCTGCGCCTGGACGACCCGCGCTTCGGGGAGCAGTACAGTCACCTGATGCACATGATCTAGCGTGACCAGGTTCAAGACCAGGCGACCATGCGGTTTGAGACGTTGCTGCACCATGCTAACGATTTCCTTCAGGCGTCCGCCACTTCCGCCAATGAAGATAGCGTGCGGATCGGGAAGACCGACGCAGGCTTCCGGCGCTTCACCGTGGATGACCCGCAGGTTCGGCGCCGGGAAGCGCTGAAGATTTTCTCGCACATGCGCAATAAATCGTTCACGTCGCTCGATGGCATACACCCGCGCAGTCGGGCAGGCGCGCGCCGCTTCGATGCCAACCGAACCGCTCCCTGCACCGATGTCCCACAACGTCTCGCCCGGTTGCAGCGCAAGTTCCGCCAGGCTCAGCAGGCGCACTTCGCGTTTGGTGATCTGTCCGGCTTCAGTGCTAAACGCTTCGTCGGGTAAACCGGGCGGCACGGCAGTCTGGCGGGCGACGTCATCATTCCAGACCACGAACACATTGAGCGTCGCAAAGGTTTGATCCGCTGCGTCACGGAGCGTTGTGCGCACCACTCGTTGTGCAGGACCGCCCAGGTGCTCGCAAATAGCGCAGCGTGTGGTTGGTGACAGACCGGCTTCCAGCAGCGCAGTCGCAATCCGGGCAGGCGTATGCTGCTGATCGGTCAGAATGGCAGCTTTCGGTGCGTGCAGTACGCCGGAAATCACCGCATCGAGCGGGCGCCCATGGGCGCTGAGAAGCACTGCATCGTGCCAGGGTTCCGCCAGCGCCGCGAATGCCAGTTGCGCCGATGTCGGCGCCGGGATAATGTCGAGCGCATCAGGTGGCAGCGCACGCCGCAGTGAGACGCCGATCCCATACCATAGAGGATCGCCCGACGCGAGCACGACCGCTGCTTCGCCACGTTCCCACGCCAGTTTCAGGCGCTCCAGCGCTGGTTCGACCTTGGCGCCGATGACCAGTCGCTCTCCAGTGTATGCCGGGAATGCTGCCAGGTGGCGTTGCCCGCCGACGAGCAGCGTTGCCTGGACGATCCGCTCGTACAGGGCGGAAGGCAGCCCCGCAGCGCCAGCATCGGTCATTCCCACCACCAGAATCGGGCGACGCGCCGTCATGACTCCTCCAGCATCTCGTCATCGTCATCGGCACCGAACGGAGCAGCGGCGAGCCGCTCAATCAGCGGACGGGTGTCGCCAACAGGAGCACTGGCGCGCGGGGGTCTGGGAACGCTGGCGCGAGCAATCACGCTGCCGTCAAAATCGACCAGAATGGTCTCGAACCCCATTGCACCGCCCTGCGCTTCAATAAACCGCAGGCAACTCGCCAGCGCCAGTTCGACGATGCGCTGAAGCGGCGCAGTCTGACCGTACTCCTGGCAGAGTTCCAGAAAGTGTCGCCCGGTGTTGGCATGCGCAACCGCCTCGACCAGTGCGTCAGGCGCACCAACATCGCGGCAGACCTGCGCCAGGAATCCGAAATCGACCTGATTCCCCGCCACGTGGGTCCGCATGTGTCCCTGAGCCGTTTTGACCATTTTGCCGATCATGCCGACAAATACGGCTTCTTCAACGCCGCATGCAACACAGGTTTTCAGCGCGTCGCCGGTAAAGACGCTCAACTCAACAAACGCCAGTTCCGGTAGTTCGGGGAAGATGCGCATGGCAAACTTCTCCGAGCGACCACCAGTACACAGCACAACCTTTGATACGTGGTTGCGCGCTGCCATTTCAACTGCCTGAACGACACTGGCGCGCCAGGATGCGGTACTGTATGGAAAGACCTTGCCGGTCGTGCCAAGGATGCTGATTCCGCCAATGATCCCCAGGCGCGGGTTGAGTGTTTTCTGCGCCAGGCGTTCGCCGTCAGGCACGCTGATGATGATCTCCAACCCATTGCGTTCAAGGAAGGCTTCACCGTCAGGCGCACACTCACGAACCGCGTCGCGCACATTGTCGGTGATCTGCTGGCGTGGCACCGGATTGATTGCCGGACCGCCGACCGGCAATCCGAGACCTGGCAGTGTCACCCGTCCTACCCCGACACCGCCATCGATGGAAATGCCTGCACCCGTCACACGCCGCACCTGCGCGCAGATCAGTGCGCCATGCGTCACATCCGGATCATCGCCGCCATCCTTGACCATGCAGCAGAAAGCCCAATCCTCGCCCTGCCGCATCTCGACCGGCGTCATGGTTGCGGTTTCGCCGATTGGCAGCGTAATGGTTACCTGTGGGGGCCACTGACCGGTCAGCAGAGCAATGGTCGCGGCTTTCGCGGCAGCTGCGGCATTGCTGCCGGTGGTGTAGCCAGTGCGGAGTCCACGTTTGTTGCGCGGCGGAACAGTGTCACTCATCAGTAGACGGCTGTGTTATCGACTCCGGCAGCAAGACGCAGGAGTGCATTCACAATTGCAGCGGCGACGGTTGACCCGCCCTTGCGCCCAACCGTCACAATCCAGTGTGTATCGGTACGCGCCATCAGCGCCTCTTTACTCTCAACGGCATGCACAAAACCGACCGGTACGCCAATAACCAGCGCTGGACGCGCGCCACTGTTGATCAGGCGCAACAGCTCATACAGTGCAGTCGGGGCATTGCCGATAGCGACGACCGCGCCGTCGAGCAGGCCATTCGCATGGGCAACGCGAATGCCAGCCGCGCTGCGGGTCAACCCATCATCGTCAGCAATCGACAGCGCCTCACGCGAGTCGTTCAGGCAGTGCAGCGCACCGCCGAACTCGCGCACCCGCCGCTCGTTAATACCAGCACGTACCATATGCACATCGGCAAGCACGTGACATCCGCGACGCAGCGCTGCAACCCCGGCTTCAACAGCGCCAGGACTGGCGCGCGTGATGGTTGCAAACTCGAAATCCGCTGTGCTGTGAATGATCCGTTCGACGACCGCGCTGAGCGGCGCTTCGATATGGAAACCACGCTGCTCGAGTTCGGCGCGAATAATCGCAAACGACCGCGCAGCAATTTTAGCAGCGGTCAGCGTTTCAGCAGGAAATTCACTCATCACTCCTCCCAACCCTTCATGCGGGACGCAACGCGCGCGACACGGCGACCCAGCGCACGTGCCTGCGCGAGATCCTCTTCCGTCAAAACGCCAACAGCCGTTGCACCGTAGTACGAACCGGCGCGTTCCATCGTTGGACTCCAGGGGAGACCGACGATGATCATCCCTGAACCCAGGAACCAGTGCAGCACATTCAGCAACGTAAACTCTGTACCAGAATGACGCCCAGCGCTACTGGTGAATGCCGCGCCGACTTTGCCCGCCAGGCTGCCCTCTTCCCACAGATCGCCGGTGGTGTCGAGCCAGCGCTTCAACGTTCCTTTGATGCCAGTCCAGTTCGGTGTTCCGATTATGATCGCATCCGCCTCCAGCAGATCGCTCTTCTCCGCCCTGGTTGGCTGTTTAATCGTCACAGTGACGCCAGGCACGCTGGCAGCGCCCTCAGCGATGGCCTGCGCCAGCGCCGCAACCTGATTCCCGACATCATGCAGAATGAATACGTGACAGGAAGCAGTCATCGCCAGTCTCCTCACATAACCCGGAACGACAGGGAAGCGTCGATTGTGCAACGGGGATGGTCTTTCTCATTATACCGCACAGATCATCCCAGGACATGCTCTTTCCAGTAGTGATGGGTCTTGGCGACAGCAGTGATGACATTCTTGATCTCCCCGTCCAGCCGGAAGTCGGGTCCGGCAGGGAGATAAAGAGTCGTTCCTTCGCGGCGCACACTCACATTTTCGACAACAATCGCGCGCAGCAACCAGATTGCCATCTCTTCGCTGTCGCAGACAATCCCGATCCATCCAGGTGCGCCATCGGTCACGACAGGCAACCCGGTGACCATCCGCAGACCACGGGCGAGTTCCGCAACAACGTCCCGGTATCGCTCCGGATTGGCAGCCACCGATTGGGGATCAACCGGCTCCAGCAATGTGCCACGGTGCGGAGGGCCGCCAGCCAGCGCTAGTTCGCAGAATGGATTGTTCGGGTCGTCCCTGCCCCACATACGATCCCATCCCACCCGTCCATCGTCATCGTAGATGAGCGGCGCAGAACCCATCGGTGCGGCACTTACCGGTGCGCCATTTCGGTAACGGGGCGGGAGAATTGCGGCAAGTCCCGGCGGAGGGTCGCTCGCCGTTCCACGCAAGCCGTGATGATGGTCGCTCATCTGTGGGTGACCGTACTCGTTCTCGAACCCCCGCATCAGCCGGCGATACTTGCACAGGTCGCAGTTGACCGTCGCCCTGCCATCGAGCGCTTCTTCGTAACGCTGCACGATGGCGTGCACAATACCCTCGTGCAATCCCAGATGTTGCGCCAGCAGGATGCGCGTCTCTGGATACTGGCGCCGCGCCTCGTCAACCTGCTGCGTTATGCGTTGATGAATGCGCCCGGTGAAGAGCAGGTAGGGAATGACGATGATCTGCTCTGCTCCCAACGCAACACAGTTTCGGATAGTGGTTGCAACGTTGGGACGGGTAATGCTGTAGAAACCGTACTCAACCCATCCAAATCCGCGCCCTTCCCACAGCAGACGCGCCATACGTGCAACATCGGAGTTGCTGTCCGGGTCGCTGCTCCCGCGCCCGATAAGTGCCAGCGCTGTCTTTTCGCGGGGAATGGTTGTGGCGACAGACGCATACGCCGTCTCGGTTCGCTCTGCAACTGCCTGGAGCACCGTATACTGAACGCCCAGCGGCGCCCCATAGCGGATGTCGAGGTCTGGATAACGCATGCGCGCCTGATTGAGCGCCACCGGAATGTCATTCTTCTGGTGACCGGCAGCGCCAAGGAGCAACGGCAGCGCAACAATTTGCCGGAACCCCGCGCGCACACAGTTGTCGATTGCCTGCGCGATCGGCGGATCGGCAAGTTCAAGAAAGCATAGTTGAACTACGGTGTTCAACCGCTCGCTAACCAGTGTCGCCATCTGGCGATACTCTGCCAGACCGGCAGGATCGTCGGTGCCATGACCGATTAGGAGAAGTGCAGTGTGATCGGAGTTAGACATGCTAACGACCTCCTTTGTGAGAACTGCGTTATAACTCTATAACGTTGAACGTTGAACGTTACGAGCAGAACGCCGCCCGCCAGCAGCAGCGGCACGATACGCGCAATCCGGCGCGCCTCGCCGATCATGGCGGCGTCGGGCAGGCGCGAACCGCTTCCGAGAATGTAGTGCCCGCGTTTAGTAAGGGTCGTGTCGAGCGCACCTGCCATCGCCGCCATAGGCCACCCTGCATTCGGCGACGCAGTACGCCCGGCGTCACGGTGCGCAATCTGCCACGCGATCATCCCCCGTCCACACACAATCTGCGCAGCTACAGCAATGAGCGCCGCCGTAAGACGCGCTGGCAACAGGTTGAGCGCGTCGTCGAGCCGTGCCGCCGCCTTGCCCAGGTATTCGTAGCGCTCGTTCCGATACCCCCACATCGCGTCAGCCGTGTTCGACAGGCGGTAGACGGCGATGCCGGGTAACCCCCCAGCGAGAAGCGCCAGCGCTGGTGCAACCAGACTATCGCTCAGGTTCTCCGCCAGCGACTCGATCGCCGCACCTGCCACTTCATCGGCGCGGAGATCGGCAGTCGGGCGGCTCACCAGGTGCCACCCTAGCAGACGCCGCGCCTCTACCAGATCGCCGTGCTCCAGTGCTGCCTGCACCTCGCCGACTGCCCGATCCAGCCCACGGTATGCCATCAGGGTCGAGGCCGCCAGTCCCTGCACGACCGGATGACCCGGCAGCAGCGCCGCGACTGATCCGGTTGCTGCTGCGCCTGCTGCCAGCCACATCCCGCCCCACAGCATACGCGCTGTTGCGCCCTGGGGGGCAAACCGCTCACCCAGATGCATCCAGCGCCCCATGAGCGCCACCGGATGCCAGACATTCGGCGGATCGCCGAGCAATGCATCGGCAATCAACGCGATCAGGAGCGTTTGACTTCGGTGTGATAGATACATTGTTTTATCATGCAACGACCTGTACAGGCGCAGCAGCGCTGCGCCCCTACGGCGCCGGGCCCAACAATGCCTGCAGATCGGGATCAGCGAAAACCTGCACCGGCGGCGCGGACGCAACCACACGCCCTTCGTGCATCACCACAACGGTATCAGCCCATTGCCGCGCTACGGTGAGATCATGCGTGGTGAGCAGTACCGTCACACCTTGTTCAACTAGTCGATCAAAGATCGCAAAGATCTGATAGCGCATCCACGGGTCCAGTCCGGATGTTGTTTCGTCTACCAGAAGAATGCGCGGCGCCATCGCCAGCACCCCTGCAAGCGCCACCAGCGACTTCTGCCCGCTGCTCAAGGCGTGGGTCGGGCGGTCGAGCAGATTGCTGATGCCGCATAGGTCTGCAGCTTCTGCCACCCGGCGACGCACGTCGGCGATGCTTAGCCCCAGGTTCATTGGACCAAAGCTGATGTCCTGAAGAACACTGGCGCTGAAGAGTTGATCATCGGGGTTCTGAAAGACCAGCCCCACCTGACGACGCACACGCAACAGACCGCGACGGGTATACTCCAATGGCGCGCCATCCAGACGCACCTGACCCTTCGCAGGGCGGAGAATGCCGTTGGCGTGCAGCAGAAGCGTGCTCTTACCAGCGCCGTTGCGCCCCGTCAGGGCGATACGCTGCCCGGTCGCAATCGACAGCGATGCGCCGCGCAGCGCCGGGATGGCGCTTCCGGGAAAGGCATAGTGCACGTCATCGAATTCGAGCAGCGCACTCATGCAATCATTCTCGCCAGCACCAGGCTAAGCGTCAGACCGACGCCGATCTGCCACATGCGCGGATCTCGCCGATAATCGAGCGGCAGAACCCGCAATGAACCATCAAACCCTCGGCTCTCCAGCGCCGTCTGAATCTGTTGACTGCGCCGGTAGGCATCAAGGAACAGACAACTGCCGATCAACGCTGCGCTACGCATCGCCGCGTGCAGTGTGTGATATCCCAGGCGCGCATCCTGCGCTGTCACCATCCGCTCCAGACTGTCCAGCAGAACAAAGATCGCACGGTAGGTAAGCGCCATGATGTCGATCAACCCTTCCGGCAGCCGCATGCGCCGAAGCATCTCGATCAGATCGACCAGCGGCGTCGTCAGGATCAGAAAATTGAGCGCGGCAGCCGATCCCAGGGTGCGTGTCAGGACGTGCGCGGCCAGCATTAGCGACTTGTGCGTGGCGCTCACCCAGATCGGACCAAACTGCCACGCAAAGACCGGCGCTTCCGGCACGCTGCTGGCAACACTCAGGGCGATGCCGGCGACCGACAGACCTAGAAATGCGCCTTCAGTCAGCAGCACACTGGCAAATACACGCAGCGGCGTGCGCGCCCGCCACGTTGTGAGCGCCAGCATCCAGACCAACGTGAGTATGCCGACTGCGGGATGATCCAGCGCCAGGCACAGGATGATTGCCAGCAACGCCAGCGCGCCTTTCTGTGACGGATCAACATCGCGCAGCGCATTCCCGAACGCATACCGATCAATGACACGCATCACAATCAACGCCTGCTAATCGCGGCGACGGCGCTCGCCATGTTTGAGACCGAAAAAGTAGCCGATCAATCCGGCGCCAAGCCCCGCCTGGAGCGCAAACAGCAGGCTCTCCGTCTCACCGCCCGGCGGCTCGAAGATCGGCGCAAACCACGGCTCGTAATCCGGTGCAACTTCGGTGATCGCCGTTTCAGCAATGGTATCTGCGCCAGCAAACTCCGAGTCGCGGACTATCAACAATGGAACAATCGCCAGCACAACGACGACCAGCAGCAGGATCAGTGACGTCGTCAACCCAAACGGTTTGCTGCTCATGCCTGCGCTCCTTTCAGCACACCGAGCGATTGCAGTTCCTTCTGCGCGTTTGCCTGCAATGCGTTGAAGATGAGCACCGTCAGGATGCCCTCACTGATCGCCAGTGGAATCTGCGTGACGGCGAAGATCGCGCCGAACCTGGCGAATGATGCCGTAAATCCCCCAACCGCATCGGGGTATGCCAGCGCCAGTTGCGCCGACGTGACCACGTAGGTGAAGAGATCCGCCAGCGCAGCCGCGAGAAAGACCGTCAGCCAGATAGGTGCGCGATCCTCCAACCCTTTCCAGATCAACCACGCCACGAACGGACCAACGACCGCCATACTGAATGCATTCGCGCCCAGCGTGGTCAGACCGCCGTGAGCGATAAGGAGCGCCTGGAAAAGAAGAACGATGCTCCCCAGCACACTCATCACCAGCGGACCGAACAGGATCGTCCCTAGACCGACACCGGTCGGATGACTGCTCGAACCGGTGACGCTTGGTATCTTCAGCGCGCTCAACACGAAGGCGAAGGCGGCGGCAAATCCGAGCAACAGGCGTGTCTCCGGCTTCTCGGCGATCAGGCGGTTGATCCGGCGCAGACCAAGCACCCAGAATGGGAGAACAACGATGAACCAGAACCCTGCCCAAACGGGCGGCAGAAAGCCTTCCATGATGTGCATGGCATATGCCGCACGCGACTCGAAGATGATGAGCAGCGCAGCGCCGATGACAACCGGCAGCCAGCGGTGCAGTGGTTTCATACAGCACTCCTCTCTGCGATAACCTGTACTTGCCTCGCAAGGGCAGGGTTTTGCAGTCACGAAGCCTTCAAGACTTTCGCCTTGAATAAAAGTATGCTCCTGATCGGTTCTCGGTTCTTAGTTCTCGACCTTCCCCGACACTCCTGCCTCGCCGAATGTTGCCATCTCGTCGAGAATCTTGCACGCTGCCTGGCAGAGCGACATGCCAAGCACCGCGCCGGTCCCTTCGCCGAGACGCATCCCAAGGTCGAAGAGCGGTACAAGATCGAGACGGGTGAAGACCGCTTCATGCCCCCGTTCGACCGAACGGTGTGCAGCGATCAGGTATGGTTGAACCGCTGGCGCCAGCGTCCAGGCGATGAGCGCCGCCGCCCCGGAGATGAACCCATCAATGACGACCGGCACGCGCCGCGCTGCGGCACCCAGCATAACTCCCGCCAACCCGCCGATCTCGAAACCGCCGACCTTCGCCAGCACATCCAGTCCATCGTTTGGGTTGGGGCGGTGGAGCGCCAGCGCCTGCTCGATCACCGCAATTTTGCGCGCAAGACCGGCATCATCGACACCGGTGCCGCGTCCGGTGACATCGGCGACCGGACGACCGGTAATTGCGGCAACGACTGCACTCGATGCAGTGGTGTTGCCAATGCCCATATCGCCGGTTGCCAGAAGATCAACGCCAGCATCGATGGCATCATGTGCGCACGCGATGCCAGCCTCGACCGCCTGTTGCGCCTGCGTGCGGCTCATTGCCGGTTCGACCGAGAAATCCGCCGTGCCCATGCCCATTTTGCGGTTGATCAGTTCGGGATGCGACGGCAGGTTGGCCGCGACTCCCATATCCACTACAATCACACGCGCACCGACGTGACGGGCAAGCACGTTGATCGCCGCGCCGCCGTTGAGAAAGTTCAACACCATCTGCGCCGTGACTTCTGACGGATATGCGCTCACCCCACGACGCGCAACGCCGTGATCGGCAGCCATCACAATGACTGCCGGGTTGGTCAACCGTGGACGTTGCCTGCCGGTGATCCCCGCAATCTGGACCGACAACGCCTCCAGGCGCCCCAGCGCGCCCTGCGGCTTGGTCAGCACATCCTGCCGCGCCTGCGCCGCTGCTGCCGCAGCATCATCGAGTGGACCGATCCGTGCGATTGTTTCGGACAGCAGACTCATGGGGTATGGTCTCCTTTCTTTTCTTTTGGTGGCGGACGAAGGGATTCGGGGCAATAAGACGCTCCAACCGACGAGTGCAGTGCGCCCCTGCGTGACGTTGGTTCCACCTCGCACCTTCCTGTACAGCAATTGGAACCTTCCTACCTTCCCGACGTTCAACGTTCAACCTTGCCACGTTCACCCCTCTCCCGACGTTCAACGTTCAACCCTGCTACGTTCAATCCCTCCCGCCACGCATCACCCTGATCCAGAAGCGCCTCCAGGGTTGCACGGGCTTCGGGAGACGGATTCGCCCACATCCCACGTCCAATCGCCTCGTACAGACGTTCAGCCATTGCCTGCAACGCCCAGGGGTTGACCTGTTCCAGCCATTGTTGCACAGCCGGATCACGCAGATAGCATGCGGTCACCTGCTCGTACATCCAGTCATCAAGCACCTCAGCAGTTGCATCGTAGCCGAAGAGATAATCAACCGTGGCGGCGAGTTCCAGCCCGCCTTTGTAACCGTGGCGTTGCATACTGGCAATCCACTTTGGGTTCGTCACCCGCGCGCGAAAGACGCGACGCGCCTCCTCGCGCAGATCGCGGGTGCGCGGACGCGCCGGGTCGCTGCTGTCGCCAAAGTAGCGCGCCGGATTCTTTCCCGTGAGGGCGCGGATGGTTGCGATCATCCCGCCGTGAAATTGCAGGTAGTCATCGCTGTCGAAGATGTCATGCTCGCGCGTGTCCTGGTTTTTTGTCGCAACTTGAACCTTGCTCAGCGCTGCAGCAAACGCCGTTTCGGCGGGAGTTCCCTGCTCGCTGGCGGTGTAAGCATACCCGCCCCATGCAAGATACACACGGGCGAAGTCGGTGTCGCGCTCCCAATTCTGGGCATCGATCAGCGGCAGAATGCCGGCGCCGTAACTGCCCGGCTTGCTGCCGAAAATGCGGTAGGCAGCCTCACGTCGCGCCTCCTCGACCGTCTTCCCGGCTGACTGAAGCGCCTGCGCCGTCTCCAGCGCATGTTTGCGCGGGAAATTCATCTCTGGCGGCTCGTCGAGCGCAAGAACCGCCTGCACTGCCTGATCGATCAGGGCGATCAGGTGCGGAAAGGCGTCACGGAAGAACCCGGAAATGCGGCAGACCACGTCGATGCGTGGGCGCCCCAACTCTTCCAGCGGCACGATGTCGATTCCGACCACACGCCGATTCTCGCGCTGCCAGCGCGGACGCACGCCGAGCAATGCCAGCGCCTGCGCAATATCATCGCCTGCCGTGCGAATGGCGCTCGTTCCCCAGATGCTCAGCCCGACACTTTCGGGGATTTGCCCATACTCGCGTTGGTAGCGGGCGATCAGGTCGCGCGCCAACCTCTCGCCAGTCTGCCATGCAGCGACGCTGGGAAGCGCGCGCGGATCGATGCCGTAGAAGTTGCGCCCGGTCGGCAACACATGCGCCATGCCGCGCGTCGGCGCGCCGCTCGGCCCCGGCGGCACAAAACGCCCCTCCAGAGCCGCGAGCAGGTGTGCAATCTCGTCGTGCGCGCTCTGCCGCAGATTCGGCACGAGTGTGTCGCATGCGTACCGCAATGCCGCAGCGATGCGCGCGTCCGGTTGTGCAGGACATATCCCGGCGACCAACTGCTCAATCGCCTCAGAATGCCAGTCAAGCGCTTCCAGGCGTCGCAGCAACTCTTTGCTCAACGCCTCGATATGCGCAATCATGTCGGCATTCGTCTGGAATACTGCACCGGCGTCATCGTCCGACGTGCTCTTATTCCGTTCCCGCCGCGCGCCGGGACGCTCCCGCAGAGCGTTCCAGTCTTCGCCCAGCGCTGCGGCAACGCTCTCCGGCAAACTGGGAGCATCCAGGTTTGGCAAACGCAGCAGGTGGTAGATCAGTTCCACCAACTGCTCACCGGCTGGCATCTCGCCGAGAATGTGCAACCCATCGCGGATCTGCGCACCGGTGAGTTCGCACAGATACCCCTCGATATCTTCCAGCAGATGCGCCACCTCGCGCCCCTCCATTTCTGCCAGAATGGTCGGCGTGCCGTCTTCGAGAAAACTGCCATCCCACTCGTGCCGGTGGTCACCATGGTCTGCCTGCACGATGTAGCGCAGGTCGTCATCCAAGTGCGAGCGCTGCAACGCTTCCCAGATCTGACGCTGGAGTAGCGGCAGTTTCCCCGGATCGAGATGCTCGGTGCGGTAGTATTCATCCACCAGGTGCGCCAGTTCCGCCAGATCTCCATATGCTCCGGCGCTAGTCATTGGCGGGGTCAGGTGATCGACAATGATGGCGTGCGCCCGACGCTTCGCCTGCATCCCTTCGCCGGGATCATTGATGATGAAAGGATAGATGAGCGGCAGATCGCCGAGAAACTGATCGGGGAAGCATGTCGCGCCAAGCCCCACACCTTTGCCCGGCAACCATTCGAGCGTGCCATGCTTGCCGAGATGCACAATCGCATCCGCCTGCCACTCATCGCGCAACCAGCGGTAGAGGGCGTAATAATTGTGCGGCGGCGGTAGATCAGGGCGATGGTAGATCGCGTTTGGGTCCATGTCGTAACCGCGCGGCGGTTGCAACGCCACGAACACATTGCCGTACTCCAGCCCGGCAAGCGCCAGATCGCCGTTGTGGACATACGCCGCGCCCGGTGGTTGACCCCACTGCCGGATCATCGCGTCCTGGAGCGCACCCGGCAGATCGGCGAACCAGCGCTTGTACTGCGCCCCGGGGACACGGTACGCCTGGATCAGTTGCTCGGTCGTCAACCAGGTTTCGTCGTACGAACAGCGCGCAATCAGGTCGGCAATCAACCGGTCGCCAGAATCGGGCGGATCGCCTATCCGATAACCGGCAGCATGCATCGCCCGGAGGATGCGCATCAGCGAAGCAGGTGCGTCAAGACCGACCGCGTTGCCAATGCGCTGCGCTTTGGCGCTGCTATTGGTGAAAATGAAGGCGATTCGTTTCTCCGCGTTCGGTTTGTGGCGCAGTCGCGCGAGGCGACGGGCAAGCCCCGCGAGACGTTCCATCCGCTCTTCGTCGGCAACCGAGCGCGCCGGTGCTTCACCCTGCTGCTCTTTGAATGCGACCGGCACACCGATGATCCGCCCGTCGAACTCTGGGATCGCCACATTCATCGCCGTGTCGAGTGGACCAAGCCCTCGACCGTTGCGCAGCCACTCGTCACGCGACGTGCTGCTCACTAGCGCCTGGATCACCGGAACGTCGAGGGTCGCAAAGGGGTGAGGATCGGTTTCGCCAAGCGCAAAACTCAGCGTACTGATCACGACGTCCACCGGTCCCGTGTCGGCGAGCACCCGCAGCGCTTCGGGACCACGACCACCAGCTGCGTCCTTGAGCGATTGGCTATATACGACGCGAACGCGCATTCCCTGGTTGTGGAGCGCCGTAATCAGCGTGTCGATGAATGCGGTATTGCCGCTCACCATGTGCGCCCGGTAGAAGAGCACTCCGGCAACCGGACGTTTGTCATCGGGTGCATCAGCGCAGCATGACGATAAGGTCGGCGTGTAGACGCCGTGCATCGGCAGTTCCACCGGCGGCTCATACCCCCACCCGCTTAGCAGGAGGTGATCGCTGAGACACCGAAGTCCGCTGGCGAGGTTCACCGGTCCGCCGTACTGGAAATAGGCGCTGACGAGCAACGCAAGCGGCACGCCGACCGTCGAACGCGCCATTAGATCCGGGTCGAGCGCTTCGACGGCGGGAATACAGAGCAAAAAGCCGCCGGTTGTCGCAGCCCACTCCTGGAGTCGCTCCAGACCATACGCAAATGCGCTGGCACTATGGAGACGCGCGACAACGACCGCCACGCCTGGCAGGGCTTCGCGCAGGAGACGATCAACTGCCGCTTCATCCGCCAGGCGCCCGACGTGCGCCGCCCGCAGCGGTGCAAACCCATCGGGCAGTAGCGCACGCGCCTGTTCGAGCGCCAGCAGGTCGGTATCCGCCTGGCTGAGCACCAGAATCCCATCGCCGATCATGGCCGGCAGCGGCTCGCGGCGTTGCGTGAGTGAACCACCGCCATCCCAGGCGAAACCGTTGAACATCAGCGGCGCCAGTGCTGGCGGCGGCGCGAGATCATGGTCGGCGGCGAGCAGCGCCTCAATATAGTCGTAGAGAATGGGAACGAGCGCCTCGTCGTTGAGCGAATGAAACCAGTAGGGTCGACCATCGAGAAGCAAAAGCGCGACATTCGCAAGCGGGCATGGACCCAGACATCCGCCCTGGCTCAAATGCACCTGATTGCGCAATTTGCGCCGTTCCCACTCCTGATGGTAGCGCCAGGTTGGAACGGGGGCGAAGCCGCGTTCGGTATGACCACAGCAGCACCCGGTTGCGCAGACGATCAGCATACCGCGGCGCGCGCCAGCGTTGACCATCCGCCCATCGATACGCTGAACCATGTTGCGTTTGAGCCGTTCTGCCATGTACGTTCCTTCAGCCGATCGCAAGTAACAACCAGTCAGCGACGCTTCACCCACCATAATGACGTGATCTGTCCGGAGCGCTGTCACGCCAGTGTCATACCGGATCTTGATCGACAGGAAGCATTCTCGCCGGGGCGACCCCTGGTCGTTTTGGAATGTTCCTGGCGCGCTGGAACGCTGCGCATCCCTTCACGGTCTGGACGCACGGACGTCGCGCCCGCACGCAGCAATGTGACCTGCCACGGGAGTGAAAGCAGCTTGCCCTCGGACGCTCTCGCTCCGTGGCTATCAATGCAGATTGGGAACGAACGCTGATGGACTGCGCATCGTGTGCTACTCAGTACTCTATGCCCTTTTGCGCACGGATGCCCTGATCACGGAACGGATGCTTCACCTCGCGCATCTCCGTCACCAGATCGGCAAAATCGATCAGCGCCTGCGGCGCGTTCCGCCCGGTGATGATCAGGTGGAGCATCGGCGGCTTGTGCTGACGCAACCAGTCGATCACGTCGGTCGTATCAACCCAGCCATAGTTCAGCACATACGTGAATTCGTCCAGCAGGAAAATGTCATACGCACCACTGGCAATCCGCACTTTTGCTGTTTCCCAGCCATGGACCGCCTTTGCCTGAGTTTCATCGAGATCACGGCTCGTCCAGGTAAAACCGTCTCCCATTGGCGTCAGTTCGATCCCCATGCGCTTCAGTGCGCGCAGTTCGCCATAGTTCGCGTTTTCGTGCTTCAGGAACTGAATTCCTCCCACGCGCATATCGCGGCCCCACGCGCGCAGCAGGATGCCCAGCGCTGCGGTTGTTTTCCCCTTGCCGTTCCCGGTATTGACAATGACCAGCCCTTTCTGCACACGATTGGCGCGGGCTGCCTTCCGCCGATCCTGTGCTTCGGGCGTTGAGCCGGGACTCTGCACCGCGCCGGTTGATGTGTCAGTCTGCTCATCACCGTTCGAAGCATCGTTTGCAGCTTCTGGGGTCTGCTGACTCAGGTGTTCTTCAGAAGACATCGTGCAAACCTTTCAACCCATCGGCGCATTCGTGAATCCTCAACATACACACGAATGCGTCTCTCTGCTGCTCCGCTGAAACGCCATCCCGGAGCAAGTATGCACATGCGCCATCCAACCAAAAACCCCGGCCTCTTTCGAGAACCGGGGCGACAGAGCATCTTGCGATCCAAAAGGAACGCGCATTCTGTTCACCCTCCCTGGCTCGAGAAGGGCTGAACAACATACATCGCGGCAGGCATCCTGGCTTCCGGCACTACGAACCGGTTACAGTTGCGGCACAGCGCTGGACTTGCACCAGCTTCCACCTTTACGCCCTGGCATCCGGGCCATCCGGGTCACCGCGACGGTTATTGGATTGGACATGTGCACGCACCGAACTCTGCCGATGCGTCTGGCGAGATAGACGCTGTGTGGCATTCCAGAGTCATGTGCGGGGATATTATAGCACAACGCAACCACCAGACTGTGCAGCGAACGAAAGCGATTCGGCTTCACATGGGAGTAAGGGCATCTCGCCCTGGTAGACGCGACGAGAGCGTCCCGCCCTCGCTTTGCGCGTGTGTTCCTCCAGATGTGAACAGCGCTGCTCACGAATCGTTCAGCACAATGACGCGCGGACCTGCGGTGCTGAAGACGCAACCCTCCGGATACGCGCCGCAGGTGCATCCGCGCCTGTGGCCAGCGCACCCGCTAACCGCGATATTCTTCAGACGACCCTTACGCACCCAGAATGCAATCATGCCTTTGAGCGCGCCCGGTTCGATCTGCAACTGCCGACTCAATTCATTGAGCGACACCAAACCGTTTGCCGCTTCAAGCGCTTCGAGAATTTGGTAGAGCATCCTTGTTCACCTGTAACCTGCAATGTGCTCCTTGGAACCTCGCCTCGCTGCCGGGCAGGCGCAGCGCTGCTGCGCCCCTACTGCACCCTGCCGCCGGACGGGCGCTGCGCTGCCACGCCCCTATTGCGACCTACCCCTGCATCCCCAGCAGCACTCCGCCCTGGAACACGACAAACGCCGCCAGCCACGCAATGGCGAACTGCCCCAGCAGACTGACCAGCATCCAGGATGTACCAAACTCATGCCGATTTGCCGCGAGCGCCGCGACGCACGGGGTGTAGAGCAGCACGAAGACCATAAATGCCAGCGCCGCCAGTGTGCTGTGACCGCCGCTGCTCGCTGCGAAGCCAGTCCGAATGGCAGCTGCCAGTCCTTCCACCACAGGTTCTTCTTCTGCATGGACCAGGTTGATGCCAACGATCCCTGGTAGGGCGCGCAGCGCAGCGCCAATTGCTTCACCGAAACCATTGACGATGCTGGTCAGATCATCGGCGAGCGTCGCCGGTTCGTCGCCTGGAGTACTGCTCTCCTCCGCAGCGCTGCCATAGACCTGCATTAGCGTGCCGACGACCACTTCCTTGGCGATTAGACCGGTCACCAGCGCACCACTCGTTTCCCAGCGCCCAAAACCAAGAGGCGCAAACACCGGCGTTGCGGCGTTCGCAACGGCAGCAAATGCGCTCTGATCGACCGGCGTTTCGGCGAACGATCCCTCACCGATGGGAATGGCGAGCAACAACCAGACGACGATACTGGTTGCCAGAATAATTGTTCCCGCCTTGCGCACAAAGGACGACGTGCGCTCCCACATCTGCCGCCAGACGCCGCGCAACGTCGGCATCCGGTACGGCGGCAATTCCAAGACGAATGGCGCCTGCGGCTGGCGGCGGAACAGCGTCTGCCGCAGCAACGCACCCATTCCAACCGCCACCACAATGCCGGTGAGATACAACCCGAAGATTACCTGGCCTGCAGAGGTGGGGAAGAAGACCATCGCAATCAGCACATACACTGGCAGACGCGCGCTGCAACTCATAAATGGCACTAAAAGACCGGTCAGTATCCGGTCACGACGGCTATCGAGCGTCCGGGTGGCATAGATTGCTGGCACAGAGCATCCGAACCCGACGATCATCGGCAGAAAACTCTTGCCATGCAGACCGAGCGTGCGCATCAACCGGTCCATCACGAACGCCGCGCGCGCCATGTACCCGGAGTCTTCCAGTAGCGCGAGAGCAAAATAGAGCGACAGCAGCACTGGCACGAATGCCAGCACCCCGCCGACGCCAGCAATGACGCCATCGACCAGCAGCGACTCGACCCACCCGCCATCCGCGCCGACCATCGCCAGCAGCGCAACCGTCCAGCGACTGACCGGACCGCTCAACACCCCGTCGAGCCAGTCCACAAACGGCGCAGCAACGTCGGTGGTCAACTTGAATACTACCCACATCACTGCCAGGAAGATCGGGATGCCCAGCCAGCGATGCGTCACTACACGGTCGATGCGATCAGAGAGAGTCACCGGCGCCTCAACTGGACGACGCACTGCCTGCGCGGCGATTGTGTGGACAAAACGATACCGCTGGTCAACAAGAGCAACATCCAGATCATCTCCGTAGATCTCGTGCAGTCGTTCCAGGCTCGCATCCAGCGCCGCCGCAACCGCAGGACCGCCAAGTTCACGGATGTCGTTCAGCAGCGACTCGTCTCCTTCGAGCGCCTGGATCGCCAGCCAGCGCGGCGGATACACTGCCAGTGCAGGCGTTTGCGCGAACAGTTCCGCCAGATGGCTCAGTTCCGTCTCGATTGGTGACGGATAACGGAATGGCGCCTGATTGATGAACATCTCGACTGTTGTCATCATGCCACCTTTCGTACTGTCTGACGAACCGCCAGCCCTTCAATCAGCGTCGCCATTGTCGCTTTCAGCGCCGCCATCCCTTCGTTCTTGCTGGCGACCAGCGACACAACCGGCACACCCAATCCCCTGGCAAGGGCATCGGGGTTGAGTGTCATCCCCCGCGCTGCCGCGACATCAATCATGTTCAAGGCAACCAGAAGACGCGCACCGGTTTCGAGCAGTTGCGCCGTCAAATATAGGTTGCGCTCCAGATTGGCGGCATCCACGACATTGATCACGAGATCGGGGCGGTCGCGCACAATGAAATCACGTGCGATCTGTTCTTCCAGCGAACGCGCCGCCAGACTGTACGCGCCGGGAAGATCAACAATCGTCACCACACGACCATTGAGTGTCAGTTGACCCTCTTTCCGCTCGACGGTTTTGCCAGGCCAGTTGCCGACGTGCTGCCGCAGACCAGTCAACGCATTGAAGATGGTGCTCTTGCCGACATTCGGATTACCGGCGAGTGCAACGATCACGTTTTTCATCGAGAACTCCCCTTCTCCGGGATGGCGACAAGCAATGCCTGTGCCAGTGGATACCCAAGCGCCATGCGTGTATTGCCGACGGTAACCATTAACGCGCTGCCGCTATCGGCGACGACCGACACTTCAACGCCGGGAACGAAGCCAAGTTCTGCCAGGCGATGCGCCGTGCGCTGGCTGCCGTTGATGCCGACCAGTCGCGTGCGCACCCCCTGACCGACGAACATCAGAGGAATAGAGTGATTATGCAGTTGCATTGATCGGCTCCACCTGAATACAACATGCGTCGCTCTTCCGCAGTGACAGATGATACCCTTTGACAGTCAGTTCGAGCGGATCGCCGAGCGGCGCCAGCCTTGTTAACGTTACTGTTTCACCGTGAACAAGCCCCATATCGAGCAATCGTCGCCGCAACGCACGGTCACCGCCAATCCGCACAATGATTGCACTGCGACCACAGGGAAGCTGGTCAAGGGTCACAGGAGTTCTATCGGACATTTGCGTTTCCTTTGCCAGGAATGTTCTGGCATTCCTCATCGAAGTCGCGTGAATAGTTAGGGTACACCTTAACTTTCGTTATACAGACTCACTCTCACGACTGCAAGTGGAAAACACACAACCAGAAGGAAAGAAAAGGTGACAAGGGGCAAGAGGGGAGAGGCGAGAGGGGGCAGGGAGGCGGGGCACCGTAGGGGCGCAGCGGCGCTGCGCCCAAACCGACTGCGCGGATGCACCCAAACCAACTGCGCGGCGGTGCCCTCACTGGCAGCCATGGGAAAGTCACAGGGCATCACAATTATATCGACAGTGCGTGGGTCAACCGACTGACGTCGTCCATTCGCCTGGCAGTGACTGTCACATTTGTCGGGATCATCAGTGTGCGTTACTTCCTTCCCCAATCACGGTGTCGTCAGTACTGAGGCGGACGATTCCAGCGAGTCGTTTATCGGGCACACATGCGGTTCGCCGCGCATACACGACCAAAAGACGCTGCAACGTCGCCAGGCAGCATGGCGTGCGGCGTGCAGCGCGGCGTTGTCATCAAGTGTAATCCGATTGGCAAGCGACGGCGCCAGCGCAACCTGTTGTGTCCCAATCTGGAGCAACACTGCATGATCGGCGCCAACCGCCAGCACTTCAGCGTCGGCGCCTGGCACAATTCCCTGCCGTGCCAGGAATGTCGCCGCTGCCGGTTCAACATCAACAGCTGCAATGACGCCACGTGTCCCTGCAGTGCAGGCGGTGAGCGGTCGTGGCGAAGCAGAAGAAGACGCCGGTTCGAGCGGCGCACGGGCATCAGGGGTGCGCTCCAGAAAGGCTCTGAGCGCCGCAACCAGACGATCCGAAGTGATGTGTTCGAGCTGGCATGCCAGATCATCAGCTTCTTCCGGGTCAATGCCCAGATTCTCGACCAAAAAGATGACCCATAGCCGACGGCGCGAGAGAATGCATTGCGCCCATTCCTCGCCGTCTGGCGTGAGCGTTACGCCCTTGTAGGGCTGGTACAACAGTAACCCTCGCTCTTCCAGCCGGTGACACATCTCATTCGCCGATACCTGTGAGACTCCAAGTTTGTTCGCCAGCAATGACAGCGGCACCGGTTGATCCGGCGCACTGCGCAGGAGCGCAGTCATCACCAGGTACATTTCGACGCTTTCGCTCACACGCGCCTCCGGCAATGTTTGGGTATGCCATAAATCTACGTGTAGCATACGACGGCGAGCGCAGGCTGTCAACCCGACCTGAAAACTACTCTGTCACTCCATACGGCGTTTGCATTTTCTCCTCCTCTATGCTATAATCTTCTGCGTCGATGCGGGAGTGGCTCAGCTGGTAGAGCGATACCTTGCCAAGGTATAGGTCGCGGGTTCGAATCCCGTCTCCCGCTCCAACAAAGCCGCTCAAACGAGCGGCTTTTGAGTTTCTTCTCTCCGCTGTGTATGAACGACCTTACCCATCTCGACGAATCAGGACGCGCGCGGATGGTCGATGTCGGCGCGAAAGATGATACATTGCGCGAGGCGGTAGCGCGCGGCGAGGTGCGGATGCGCCCCGAAACGTTGCAGCGCCTTGCAACAGGCAATACGCCCAAAGGCGATGTGCTTGCCACGGCGCGGATCGCCGGTATTATGGCCGCCAAGCGCACTCCGGACCTAATTCCGCTCTGTCACCCCCTGTTGCTCACCCACGTCACTGTTGATGCGCATCTTGATGTCGCAACCTCAACAGTTCAGATCGAAGCAACAGTGCGCACCGTTGGCAAGACAGGTGTAGAAATGGAAGCACTGACCGCAGTAAGTGTCGCGGCGCTCACGATCTACGACATGTGCAAAGCGATTGATCGCGAGATGCAGATTAGTGCAATCCGTCTTGTGCGCAAAAGCGGCGGGCGAAGCAGTGACTTCGTGAGCGATTAGCGCAAAAGATGCCCCCCATCAACCGGGAGTGTCACACCAGTTACATACCCGGCCTGTGCCAGGAAGATCACCGCATCGGCAATATCATCAGGGCTACCGATGCGCTGCAGCAGGGTGGTGCGTGCGACCCGTTCTGCCTGTTCAGCGCTCCAATCGTCAGGAAGCAGGACTGGACCCGGCGCAATCGCATTGACCCGAATTTCGGGCGCTAGGTCTTTTGCCAGCGCTCTGGTAAGTGTCACCACACCACCCTTGCTGATCAGGTACGGCGTGTGATTGCGCCACGGTCGTTCCACGCCCGCGTCGGCGATGTTGATAATTGCGCCATGCGATACGCGCAGGGCGTCAGCAGCACGTTGCGCGACGAAAAACATGCTGCGCAGGTTCGTGTTCAGCAACTCATTCCAACGTTCTTCCGTCACGCTCCCAACCGGCGTTGATCCCCAAATGCCAGCATTGTTCACCAGAAGATCAAGCCGACCCCACTGTTCCAGCGTTGCGTCCACTACACGCTCACAGTCAGCGACCCGGCTTAAGTCGCCGGGAATGGCGATACACTCCACGCCATACGTGCGCATTTCTAACATCACTTCTTCCGCTGACGCCGCAGATGTATGATAATGAATTGCAACCCGCATACCGGCGCGACCGAGCGCTAACGCGATCGCTCGCCCCAGTCGTCGCGCCCCGCCGGTGACCAGCGCAGCCTTGCCGTGAAGTCCCATGGTATGTCTTGCGCCTCCTGTCGTCCACGAAGAAACGAATCGATCAACGCACGAGCGAAAGCGCCAGCAAACGTGCGAATGAGACAGCGAATCAAAGAATTTACATAGATGATCGCGCCGCGGCAACGAACCGCCGCACCCGTTCAACATCCACACGATTTTCGATCCGACCGTCTTCTTTAATGCTCGACCCGACAATCACGCCGTCTGCCACGTCCATAAAGGCAGCGATGTTGCGCTCATTGGCGCCACTGCCGATCAGAAGTGGGCGATCACCAGACAACGCTTTCGCCTGTCGCACCTTCTCCAGATCGGGCGCATCACCGGTCATGCGCCCGGAAACGATCAACGCATCCGCGCCGCAGAAGCACGTCCACTCGATATGGGTCGCCAGATCGATTCCTGGGAAGCGCACCGAATGCTTCTTATCGACATCGGCGAAGATTTTGATATGTTCGGCGTGCAGTTCCTTGCGTCGGCGCATCAGGTCGGCAGCGCACCCCTCGTCCCACGCACCCGTATCCCATACTCCTGACCCGGTGAACATGCAGACGCGAATGAAACTGGCGCCGGCAGCAAGAGCAATCCCCAGGAGCGCGACACCGCCATTGTGCACTAGATTGATGCCAAGCGGCAGATCGATTGCGCGGCGAACGGCATGCGCCGCGACAGCATGGGCTGCGATACTCTCCGGTTGCACATTCGGACCAGCACGAAATGGAATATCCCACATATTCTCGACGATTACCCCATCGACGCCGCCTTCAGCCAGAGCGTGGGCATCGTAGAGCGCCTGATCAATGATCGTCTGCATTCCGTAGCCAGTATACGCTGGCGCACCCGGCAGGGGCCAGAGATGCACCATGCCGATAATCGGCTTCGGCGTGCGAAAGATTGCGCTCAAATCACGGATCCGCAGCGCATCGAGATGCTGTTTCCAGGGAGGTGTCATGGTTTGTCGGTATAAAATTCTTTACGAATGCTTCAATGATAACAGGCGGAGGGGAGGGATGTCAACGAAACGTGTTGGAGAGGTTGAACAATGAAGGACGCACGGTACACGGGATAATGTCTCTCTCGGAGGGAGCGTTCCGGGGAACGATCACCGGTTTGCCGCACTCTGCCATGCGTTTGCCCCCTCATTCCCCCAACCCCCACAGGGAGAGAAGGGGGAGTTTGAGCATCCTGATGCCTGAAACGGGGGAAGAAACGCAATTGCCGTGGGGCTTATGGAGATTGAGAATTAAATCCGCTATACCGAACGAGCCGTGGGGCTGAAGCCCTCGGCTACGCAGGGCGACGCCCGCCTGCGCGGGCGAGAGCGGAGTAATTGTTCAAAGACTATAAGCCCTCGGCTACGCGGTGCGAAGCTCGCCTGCGCGGAACGCGAACTCCAATGGTGACCCTCCCGACCATCGGCTATCGGCTACGAGAAGCCCTCGGCTATGCAGAGCAAAGCCTGCCTGCGCAGACTAGAGCGGATTATGTATCCAAGGCCCATAATTTCGATCTACGAGAGAAGCGACCGAGCTAGAAGCGGACGCCTCGCGCAATGCGGTAGGCGCAGATAGGGGTCAACGTAATCTGAGAACTGCTACAACCCTACACCGCGCTGCGGAAGTAGTCGCCGGGTAGCAATGTTTTGCTATTTGGCAGGGGATTGATTGCGACTGCTATGACCCTACGCTGCATTGCGGAAGTAGTCGCCGCTCATCAGCTCGAAGATCAACTGATCAAGCGTGATCTCAGCTTCGTGGTAGGTCCGCGCGAAACCAACGAGTTCTCCGTCCAGGTACATCGCGTAGTCGTGTGTTTCGTGGTCGTAGACGATTTCTTTCCGGTACATGCTTGTCCCCCTTTTTTGTTTGTATCCCGTGTCTAGTATAGCACAAACGTTCTAAATGTCAAGCATGACTTGCAGCGTGTGCTTCCCTGGAGTATGATGGCGTGTCGCTGCGGCTTTTGCTGGTATGGAAACCGGTCTGTGCGCTGGCTTTACCTGCAATATGATCGTGTTACTGTTCCGGCTGCGCCCGGCAGCGTCGTTCTGCTGGCGCTGGTAATCCTGTCGCTGGTGCTGGGTGCACGCATAGCGCAGCTGGATCAACGTCTGACGGTTGATGACCCGGATGCATGGCGCGCGCTGGTAGGTTTTTATGATGTCGAGCGCAATCCGACTGACGTTTTTCGCTGGTCGCGCCCGGAGGCGGCGTTGTTCCTGTTTGGCTTCGATGGGCGCCCGGCACAGGTGATGCTGCGCATCGCTGCGCCACGGAGCGATGCCGATCCGTCGGTGCTTTCGGTGAGCATGCGCGGGCGCGCTGTTGGAACCTTCTCCGTCGCACCCGGCTGGCGACGCTACTACCTGCTCGCTCCAACCGATCCGGCAGGTGATACGCCGCTGTTGCTGCGCACCGCTGTCTACCGTCCGCCTGGCGATGGGCGCGATCTTGGGGTGGTTCTCACGGAGTTCGTAGCGCGTCCATTGACCGAAGCAGCATGGTTCCCGCCGCCAGTGCGCGCGATTTTTCTTGCGTCATTCCCTGTGCTTGGCTGGCTTGCACTGATCCAGCGCGCGCTACGCCAGGCGCCGGAACGCCGACTATTGCACTTGCGCTGGATTGGCGTGGCACTCCTGGTACTCCTGGCAGGCGCTGCTGCTGCGTTTCCGCGTGTATCAGGGTACTGGCTTCCAACCATTGGATGGCCCTGGTGGCCCTTGCTGCCTCTGATACTTATTGTCGCCTGGCAACCAATGCGCCCACTGGTGGTGCGTAGCGTTGCCCGACTGCACGCTCTGGGGCCACTGGCGCTGTGGGGCGGCGCCGTTCTTGCGGTGGTTCTGGTCGTAGCGCTGCGCCTTGGCCTGTTGCCAGTAATCGGAATGAGCGGACTGATGGCTGCCGTGACGCTGGTGGTCGTAGCGGCCGGTGCATATGCCGGGCCGAATGACGCGGACGACCGGTTAGATCGCCGCACCGAGGCGCTTGCGCTGGTTGCAATCACGGCTGTGGCGCTGGCGTTGCGCCTCTACCGCCTCGACGATCTACCCGCCGGTATGTGGCGTGATGAGGCGCGTCACGGGATGCAGGCGCTGCGAATCTGGAATGACCCGACCTACCGTCCGGTCTATGTGGTGGGTGGCGCCGATCTGCCAGCGCTGCTCTTCTACCTGATGGCGCCGGTGCTGGCGATTGCAGGACCGGGCGCAGGATCAGTGCGGTTGGTCAGCGCCCTGGCGGGTGCGTTCATGCCGCTGGCGCTCTGGTGGGCGGCGCAACCGATCCTTGGGACGCGGGCGGCAGTGTACGGCGCGGCATTCCTTGCCTGGGCTTCGTGGGGCTTGAGCATGAGTCGCTGGGCATTTCCTGCGACCCTTGATCATCTGCTGGAACTTGCGGCGATTGGGGTGATGTGGCGGGCACTGGGGCAACCCACACGCTGGCGCGCACTGGCTGGCATGGCGCTGGCGGGCGCGCTGGCAGCGCTGGCGGCATACGCCTACCATACAGGTCGCCTTGCACCGATCGTGTTTGCTCTCCTCACCGCGCTGCGTCTCGGTCGTGACACGACGGCATGGCGACGGGCGCTGCCTGGACTGGCGGCTGCTGCCGTTGCGGGAATGATTGTGCTCCTGCCGCTCCTGTGGTTCATCACCGGTGACTTCGAGGGGTACAACCGCCGCACAGGAGCGGTTGCGATCAGCAACAGTCAGAGCCTGGAGAAACGCACGATAGCGCTGGTGCTGGATAATGTCGCTCGTTACATGGGGATGTGGCACATTGCTGGTGATCCAAACGGGCGGCACCACGCTCCTGGCGCGCCGATGCTCGATCCGCTGGCAGGCGCGTGCTTCGCTGTCGGGGTTGGGCTAGCAGTCGCGCGATGGCGAACGCGCGCGTGCATTCCGCTCGTATGGCTGGCGCTGGCACTCATTCCGGGCATTTTTAGCACGAATGCGCCACATGCCATGCGTTCGCTCGGTGCGCTCGCACCCTCCTGTATGCTAGCGGGAATGGCGCTTGACGCTCTGGTTGGATCTGCACGAAATGCTGCTTCAGAGCGACGGCGACGGGTCGTTCCCGCAATCGTTGCAGGAACGCTGGCTCTCAGCTTGGGGTTTAATGTCTGGCTCTACTTCGTTCATATGCCGCGCAATCCGGCAGTCTACCACGAGTTCGACCTCACCGAAACGGCAGCCGGTCGGGTGGCGCGCGCAACGGCGCTGGCAGATGATCCGCGTCTGCGTGCGGTGCAGGTGTTCCTGGATCGACGGTTGATCGCCCAGGACACGGTGCGCTTTCTGACCTTAGATGTGACGGTTGGCACATTCGATGGGGTGCGGTTGTCGGAAGCGGTGGATGGCGATGTGTTGCTGATCCTGCCTCCGGGTGCGTCTGACAATGAACGCGCGGCAGCGCTGGCAGCGCTCGGTCCTGCAGCGCGTGAACTGGAAGCGCCGCTTCTGCCAAACGGTGAAGCGCCGCTGTTCCTGGCGTATGGCGTCGGCGACGGAGCGCAGCGATTACTGGAGGCAACGTTTTTCCGGGGTCAGTAGGGCGCCCACGAGGGGCGCTTCTCTCATATCACGGGGTGCTGGAAAATTCCATCCCTGCAAGGAAGCGCCCCGGTCATATGGCTATCGCCTTCGACCCCAGGGCAGCATCTACCTGCGCGCGGCGGCTTCCATCAACGCCTGAATGCGCCCAACCATATCAGCGGGGTTGGGGTGCAATCCTTCGAGCAACAGTGCACTGTCGTACATCTGCTCGATCAGGTGTCGCACCAGCGTCGCATCGTTCCCCGACTCCACCAGGCGCGCCAGATCGACGATCAGTGGATGACCGCGATTCAGTTCGACAATCTTCGGCGGAACTTTAAAATCGCGGTCCAGAATGCGCTGAACGCGCGCCATCTCGCGGTTGTACTGCTGATCCTCTGGCGACACCAGACGCAACGGGTTGTGACGCAGCACATTCGACGCGCGTACCGACACGATACGGTCGCCGAGTGTTTCCTTGAAGGCATTCACCAGTCTGGTGAATTGTTCATCACTGATCGAAACCTCAGGCGCTGGCGCTTCACCCGGCAGCGAAAGGTTAGGATCGTCCACATTGCGCAGTTTCAACCCCTGGTACTCGCGCAACCCGTTGAGCATAAAACTATCCATCACATCATAGAGCAACAGCGCTTCGATCCCGCGATCGGTCAGGGCGTCGAGATGCGGACTGCGACGCGCGCTCTCCAGGTCGGCGGCGAGCACGTAGTAGATTTCCTTCTGCCCCTCAACCATTCGCTCCTTGTATTCAGCAAGCGACGCCAGTTGATCACCCGATCTGGTGGTGTGGAAACGCAGCAGCGGCAACAGGTCGTCACGCGCCAGCGGGTCAGTTGCGATCCCTTCTTTGATGAACGGGCTGAACTCATTCCAAAAGGTCGCGTACTTTTGCGCATCCTTTTCCGCCAGTTCGACCAGTTCCTTCGTCAGGCGGTTGGTCAGCGACTTCTTGATCCGCTGCAACATCGGGTCGCGGTTCGGTCCAACATCGCGCTGCACGCTTTCACGCGACACATTGAGCGGCAGATCCTCGCTGTCCACCACACCCTCGACGAAACGGAAGTATGGCGGAAGCACGTCTTTCGCGTCTTCCTGGATCAGTACCTTGCGTGAGTAGAGACGGATCTTCCCTTCCATCCGCCGTTCAATCAGACCACGCTCGCGCTTCGCAGGCACAAACAGGATGGCGTGCAGATCGAGCGGCGCTTCGGATGAGAAATGCACTGCCAGGAGCGGATCTTCGTAATCGAAGGTCATCTGACGGTAGAAATCGTTGTACTGCGACTGCTCAACGCTGCGCGGCTGTTGCCGCCAGAGGGCGGTCGACTCATTCACGCGCTCGTTACCGATGTAGATCGGGAAAGCAATGTAATTCGAGTGGCGGCGAACGATCTGCCGCAGGCGCCACTCATCGGCAAACTCGTGCGCCTCTTCTTTCAGTTTGAGGATGATCGTTGTACCGCGCTGCGCACGTTCCGCAGTATCAACGATGAAACTCTCACCGCCGCGCGAACGCCAGAGCGCCGCTTCGGCGTCAGGACGGTAGGAGAGCGAAATGACAGTCACCTCATCTGCAACAACAAATGCGGAGTAGAAGCCGACGCCAAACTGACCGATGATATTCGAGCGTTGCGCTTCTTCGAGATGTTCGATCAGGGCGCGTGTACCGGAGTGCGCAATCGTTCCCAGATTCTCGATCAGTTCCTCACGGGTCATGCCAATGCCGGTGTCGCTGATCGTGATCGTTTTGGCGTCCTTATCGACACTGATCCGAATTTCGAGGTCAGCGTCTGGATCGCGCACCTGCTGATTGGTCACCATCTCGAACTGAACGCGATGGAGAGCGTCAGAGGCGTTCGAGATCAATTCGCGCAGAAAGATTTCGCGATCAGTATAGAGTGAATGCGCCAGAATGTTGAGCAACTGACGCACTTCGGCACGAAACGGCACTGCCGTGGGTGCATGGGTCGTGGCTTCAATTTCAGCAGTCATACTGTGTGCTCCAGTGTCTTTAGAAGATCGCACGCACACTACCTCGTGCGGATCGCTCCGCACTGGCAGCGCGCTCCACCAAACCGGAATGCTTATTCCATGATAATGGGAAGGGCGGCGCGCGCGCGCTAATCTTTTGTTAGAGTTTAACGTAAAAAAGAGACGTTGCTTAGCAACGTCTCTTCAGTAATGACGCGGAAAAACCCCTTATTCTAGAATTTCGACCCGCGCGCTCATGCCAGCGCGCAGCCCGGTGATGTCGTCCAGCGCGATGCGCACCCGATAACTGCGCGACAATCCCTGCACCGTTGCAGTTGGAGCAATGAACTCGACCTTGCCAGTGTACTCGCGATCGGGAATGCTGCTGACCGACACCTTCGCCGGTTGCCCTTCACGCACCCGAACAATATCCACGTCGCTAATCTGGACATCGACGTACAGGCTGCTCATATCGACGATCTGGATCGCTGGCAGCCCCTGGGTGACACTTGGGTCGCCAGGGTCGATGGAGACGATCGAGATGATGCCATCGAACGGCGCACGCAGTTCAGCACGTTCGCGGTTGATCTGCGCCAGCGTCAGCGCTGCCTGCGCCTGTTCCACGGCTGCGCGCGCTGCGGCTTTCTGCGATTCACGCGGATCAGGAATAATGCGCGCTTCCTGGGCGCGTGCCTGCGCCAGCGCCGCCCTGGCTGCCGCAAGCCGGTCCGGGTCAGGCGGCAACCGGAGTTTTTCGAGAGACAGGCGCGCCTGTTCGACCTGCGCTTCTGCCGCCTGAATGCCGGTCACCTCTGCCTGGCGCGCGCTCTCAGCGCCCTTTATCGCCAGTTCGAGCGCCTTTTCTGCCTGGCGCAATCCGGCTTCTGCCTGAACGAATTGGGCGTAGTAGTTTTCGCGTTGCCCATCGCTCAGTTTGTTGGGCACACGCTGACCGTTGGGCGCTGTCACTTCGGGAGCGATCGGGTCATTGCCGGTGTCGCGCGCATACTCCCAGTTGTACTTCGCCTGCGCATACCGCGCCTGCGCCTGTGTCAGCGCTGCCGCCGCCTGTTCCATCTGGATTTCAGCCTGGGTCTTGGCGAACGAGAGACGGTCGCGGGTGGCTTGCAGATTGGCTTCGGCTGCCGCTAGCGCCGCTTCCGCCATGCGAATATCCTGCTCCTTTGGTCCACGCTGCAACGCCTCGAGTGCTGCCTGTGCCTGCGCGACTGCGGCGCGCGCTGCGTTGAGCTCCGCCTGGCGTGGCGCTTCGGTCAGCGCTGCTTCCTGCGCCAGCGCATTGGCAAGCGCCGCCTTCGCCTGCTCCAGTTGCTGATCGAACGCACGCGTGTCGAGAATGGCAAGCAGATCGCCCTTTTTGACAATATCGCCTTCCTTGACGAACACCTGCGCCACTGTGCCCTGTACCTGGAACGACAGGTTGGCATCCTGCGCACTCTTGACTTCGCCGATGCCGGTGACGCCTAACTGGATCGGTTGACTGGTCGGCAACGGCACGAGCGTCGGCACAACGACGGTTGGCGCGACCGCCGTCGGTGCACCAACGGTCGGTGAAGGCATAGCGGACTGCGCGCCGCACGCCGCTAGAACCAGAGCGGTCAAACCTACTACGACGCCTGTGATCACACGATCACGTTTCACGGTACGATTCTCCTCTTACGTGGACTGGATTGATCTCTTCCCTGACGCCACTGAAACCTGCGCAAGGAACAATCTGGAACTATCGTTCTTCGGTTCGTGGCGAACTCAACGGTTCGTATCCGTTCTGCTCGCCAGCAGTGGCGTGGTTTGTCGGCGCGATGACCGATCCACCATTCGGAACGGCCAGCGCGACTGCCGGAGCGCTACCGTTGACGGGAACCAGGCTTTCTGCCGCAAGCGCCGCCTGTTCTTCTGCCCATCCTTCGGGATCGAAGCGGCGACGGAACCAGGTCGATACCCGTTCAGTAAACGATTCCATCAGACTGTACGCCGTCGGCACAACCAGGAGCGTCAGCAGCATCGAGGTCATCAACCCGCCGATCAGCACGGTCGCCAGCCCTTTGCGGAACTCACCGCCCTCGCCGGTTCCAACCAGGTGAATACCCATAGCCACCGGCAAAGCGCCCGCCACTAGCGACAGCGTGGTCATCAGAATAGGGCGAAGACGGATAGCACCGGCCAGTTCGAGCGCCGCGTGCTTGTCAAGACCGGCGCGCCGCAGACGGTTGGTGAAGTCCACCAGCAGGATCGAGTTCTTCACTACCAGACCAAGCAGCATGATCAGACCAATCATGCCGGTGATGTCCAGATCGACGTTGATCAGACGCAGCCCCAGGAAGGCACCGATGAAACTGAACGGCATTGCCACCATGATCACCAGCGGTTGGGTAAATGACCCAAACTGCGACGCTAGCACCATATACACGAAGATCACCGACAGGAGCATCGCCAGCAGGAGCGACTCGAACCCTTCCGTCTGCTGTTGCGCCAGGCCGGTGAACTCAGCGAACACGGTCGGCGGAATAAGCCCTTTCGCATCGAGGCGCTGCTGGAGTTCAGCCTGCACCTCACCGAGGTTGCGCCCCTGGAGGTTCGCGCCAATAATGACCTGGTTGAGTTTGTTGTAGCGTCGGATCGTCTGCGGCGTTGACGCCAGTTCGATTGTGCCGAGCGACGTAAGCGGAACCATGCCGCTGCGAGTCGGAATGGCGATATTCTGGAGCGCAGCCGGGGTGGCGCGGTCTTCGGGGCGGAGACGCACCACAATATCAACATCCTGCCCTGCCTGCCGCAGCACCGTGGCGCGGTCGCCGTTCACCAGCGCACGCACCGACGCAGCGATCTCATCGTTGGTGATACCCAGATCGCCAATGCGCTCCGGGTCGGCAACGAAGCGCAGTTCCGGCTTACCGGGGCGGTAGCTGGTGTCAATATCGACAACACCGGGAATGGCTGCCATTTCCGCCTTGATCTGCTCGATCAGCGGCACCAGGTTTTGCACCGGTTCGGTCGTTTGCAGGCTCAACTGCAACTGCCGCCCGGTAACGCCAGTGCTGGTCGGCACACCGACCGATGGCAAGCCGAAGGTCAGGTTCGGCAGGAACGCCAGTTGCGGGCGCAGGCGCTCTTCTACCTTACGGGTGGGAACATCGTCCTTCAGGCGCACGAAGAACTCAGCCCGCTCCGGTGCGCCGGAAAAGCCTACCGTGCTGATGACCGACTCGACATCAGGATCGGCGAGCAGAACTTCCTCTGCCAGACGCGCCAGGCGGTCAGTCTCGACGAGCGCCGTGCCGGGGGACAACTCGAACCCGACCAGAAACTCACCCGCGTCCTGTTGCGGGAAGAAACTGAACTTCAACCCGCTGGCCACTATCACGCTCAGCACCAGCACAATAACGGCGGTAGCGATGACGATCAGGCGATTGCGCAGGCTGCTCAGGCTCCAGGAGAGGATGCGTTCGTAGAAGCGTCCCAGCGGGCCGGGATCTTCTTCCGCTTCGTGGAGCAGACTGGCATCCGCCTGGTTCGGATCGATGCCGCGCAAACGGCGTGCCGCGCGACCAATATCGCCGGCATGTGAATGCGCCTCGTCGTGCGGATGGGGTTGCACCTTCTGGCGCCGGAAGAGATTGGCGGAGAGCATCGGCGCGAACATGAATGCTTCCACCAGCGAGAGCAGAATAGCAACCGCAATCGTGATACCAAACGACTTGAAGATGATGCCGGTAGTGCCCGATGTAAACGTCACCGGCACAAACACAGCGACCACCGTCAGCGTCATCGCCACAACCGAGAGCGCCACCTCTGCAGTGCCCTTGCTTGCGGCGACACGCGGCGTCTCACCGCGTTGCGTGTGACGGAAGATGTTCTCACGCACCACAATCGCATCGTCGATCACCAGACCGACGCACAGCGCTAGTGCCAGCAGCGTAACCAGGTTGATCGACAACCCGAAGAGCGGCATCAACGCAAAGGTGCCCATCAAAATAATCGGCAGACCGGCCATCGTCACCAGCGTGTTGCGGTCGCGCACAAAGGTGAGCACCACCAGCAAACCGATGGCAATTGCCAGGACAATCACCTTATCGACCGGGACGCCGAGCGCGGGCAGGATGACGAGACCAACGAGCGCAATTGCGGCAGGAACAGCAGCAGTAACGAGCATATTGCGCACGCCGCTGAAGAACATCATCACCACCAGCAGTGCTGCAACCGAGGCATAGATCAGTTCTTCGAGCGAACTGATCGTCGACTGGCGCACAGCTTCAGAAGCGTCGCGCGGCACAATGTAGGTGAGATCGCTGCGGGAGCCAAGCGCGCGCTCAAGCGCCGCCTTCGCATTATCGGCCACAGCAACGGTATTAGCGCCGCTCTGCTTGCGCACATCGATAATAATGGCTTCGACCCCGTTGAGACGGGTAAAACTCCTCTTCTCCGCCACACCATCTTCGATAGTAGCCACATCACCGATGCGGTATGGCGTGCCGGTGATTTGAATCCTGGCAATATCGTCTGGTGTTTGCAACAGCGAAGGCGCGCGCAGGTTGATCTCCTGCGCCCCGGCGTCGATTGTACCGAGCCCGAGGTTGACATTTGCCTGCTGCAACGAGCGCGTAATCTGAACCGGAAGAATGCCGTAAGCGCGCAGCTTCTCCAGATCCATCAACACGTTAATCTGCCGTTGCAGACCGCCAGAGACCTGTACCGAGCCAACGCCTTCAGCACGCTGGATGATCGGTGCAATGTCGTTATCCACAATGCGGCGCACCTCAAGCGGCGACAGGTTCTGCGTGCTGGCGATGGCGAATGAAATAATCGGCGCTGCGTTCGGGTCAAATTTCTGGAAGATCGGGTCGCGGATATCGCGTGGCAGCGTTGGGCGAATGGCATTTACCTTTTCGCGCACATCCTGCTCGGCGCGGTTGACATCGGTACCCTCTTTGAATTCGAGTAAGATCAGCGCCACTCCTTCGCTGGCATTGGTGGTAATGTTCTCGATCCCCTCAATGGTGTTGACCGCGTCTTCGATTGGTTTGGCCACCTGATCGGCAACGCTTTCTGGACCGGCACCGGGGTAGGGAACGGTGACCGCGATCACCGGCACCTCGAAATCGGGAAAGAGATTGACAGGCAGCGAGCGGAATGACAGGATACCGAACACGACCGTCAGCAGCATGAGCATGGTGACGAACACCGGCTGACGGATCGAGGTATCGGAAATCGGCATACCATTGAGCTTCTCTTCACGTCGTTGAATAGCCATGCACGTCTGCCTCCGGGTTATTGCACAAATGTCACAGATATGAGCGGGCAACGAAAACGTGGCAAAGGACATCATTCCGACGCCTGCGCCGCGTTGCGCGTTGCGCCTTTACAACAAGACTACTATACAGTAAAATATCTTTACGCGCAAGTAGGAATTTTTACCCGTCGGTAGGTTTTCTGTTTCACCTTGACAGTACGCACCGGTGCGCATGCTGGATGTTGCACAGAGGACGATTATGACCCTGACACTTCGTGAGCGTCAGAAACAGGCGCTGCGTGAGGAAATTATGAACGCCGCCCAGGAACTGGTGGCGGAAAAGGGGTACGGCGCCATGTCGATGGACGAACTGGCTGCCCGGGTCGGCATTTCCAAGCCGACGCTCTACACGCATTTTGCCACCAAGGAAGAACTGGTTGTTGAGGCAGCGACACGCGAGATGAAGCAGATAATCGCGCTGATCGAGTCCCAGGCTGACCGGTCGCCCATGGATCAGTTATGTTTCATCATGCGTCAGATTCTGCAACGTCAGGTGCAGATGCACACGCTGGGCATCGGTCCGTGGCCCGAGATCTTTCGGCTGCTCTGCGCGCACGACGAGGCACTGGGGTATATTCAGCGCATCAGTGGCGACATTGCGGCGCTGGTACAGCGGGGGATTGCGGAAGGGGAGATCGACCCTGCGCTTGATCCAGAAGCGGTAGTGCGCGCCTTTTTCGGGCTGGCAAGCACGTTGCACAAGTGGTATGTCGCGGCGCCCAGTCCCAGCGATCCGCAGCGCGCCGCTGACAGTCTGGTGGAGATCTTTATGCGCGGCGTGCGTCGACGTGATCGTTGATTCGCAACGTGGGGAATGCTTTCCGCTGCCTCTATCAACCTGACAATCTCCACACGTAAGGTGTCGATCATGTGCCAATCGTCTACATGCCCGCACTGTGGCAAACCTCTCCGTCTCTCGGCCAGATTCTGTGGTATGTGTGGAAAGCCGCTTCCTCGCCGGGCACAATCATCTCTCAACGCACTCAAACACCGCTCCCGCGTTCTGGGCGGCAAGATTTTGCCTGGCCTGATCAGCTTAGCGCTCATATGTTTTGCTCTCACTATCATCAATCCGGTGCGTCAGAATTTGCTCGCTGCCATCGGTTGGGACGAGAGCAATGCCTTACCAATCAATACGGCAACGGCAACCATAACGACTTTTGAGGTTAGAGAAACAAATGACAGCCTATCGACGCCGACGGTTGCCGTTGCGCCCCCTTCACCAACGACACATGCTGTAGCAGAATCGAGCGATAAATCGCTCCTAGAAGTCCATGTCATCGATGTCGGGCAGGGCGATAGTATCCTGATCCGGACGCCAGAAGGGAAGACTGCTCTGATTGACGGCGGATATGACAACGGGAGAGCACTCGCGTATCTGCAGGCGGAAGGCGTAACACGTATTGATGTGATGGTCGCATCGCATCCCCACGCTGACCATATTGGTGGTTTAGTAGAAGTCCTGACAGCGCTATCAGTCGGTGAGGTCTGGACATCCGGCGCGACCCACACAACTGGCACATATGAGCGCTTTTTGGACGCGATCATAGCAGCGAAGGTGCCGTACTACGAGGCGCGTCGAGGCGATGCTATTCCTCTCGGTAGCCTGAACTTGAACATCCTGCATAGTGATCCGAATGCAAGTGAACTGAATAACACTTCAGTTGTGTTGCGCCTGGCCTATGGTCGTATTTCGTTTCTCTTCACCGGTGACGCTGAGCACGCTGCTGAGTACGAGATGCTCGCAACCGTCCGCGATCAACTCAGCGCTACAGTTCTGAAAGTTGCTCATCACGGATCGTATACCTCATCATCGCCAGAGTTCCTTGCCGCTGTTCAACCGGCAGTTGCTATTTATTCAGCTGGCCGCGATAATACCTACGGGCACCCGCACCCTGGAACAATCCAGGCTCTCCGGCGCATAGGCGCAACAGTTTACGGAACAGACGAACACGGTACTATTGTTATCACCACCGATGGTAAAAACTATCATGTACAGACTGAGTATGATCGTCCCCCCATCCAGGCGCCGCCAACTGATACCTGGCACGACTCAATATCCCTTATCCCCGGATCGAACCTGTCAATCGCAGATAGGGATTGTAGCGACTTCACAACTCAGGCCGAAGCACAGGCATTCTTCCTTGCCAATGGTGGACCTGGCCGTGATCCACACAGGTTAGACGGAGACAACGATGGCATTGCCTGTGAAAGGCTGCCCTGATCAATGATAAGGAAGTGTACTATGGAAGAATCGAGCTATGAGCCTGCTGTTATCGATCGTTTCGAAGGCGAATATGCCGTCATTTTGGTCGGCGAGATGCAACGACCATACGATATACTGCGCCACCGTCTGCCACCAGCTGCTCGTGAAGGAGATTGGTTGCGGATTGAACGTATTGACAATCAGATTATAACCGTTCAACTTGACCCCGAAGCCACCGCAGCAGCTCGACAACGCATTCTTTCCAAGTTAGAGCGTTTGCGTAGAGGTGAGCATCTCAGGGATGCGTAACATGATGTCGCTGCAAAAAGACTACATTCTTTTACAGATTTTAGTAGAAGACGACTATACCAAACTGTTCGGCAGAGTTCGGGTCGAAAGTGACTTACCACGTTTAGACCCACACTCCTGGAATACCGATAGCGTGCACCACTTTATATAGGTGTGTCGTCCGCCAGCGCGGTGTCGTCGCAGTCGTCATCGTCAATCAGATCAATAGGTGTACGGGCAAAACGTAGCGCTGCCGCACGCGCCCGTCCATCGCGCTCCTCCGCAAGCGACCAGGTTGCATGGGAGATCAGGAGCGCCAGTTCCAGGCTGCGCCCGATCGTCAGCGCCAGGCGACGCGCGCCGCGTTCCAGGCGCCCCCGGTCGTGCGCTTCGCCGAACCAGCGTCGGGCATGGTCGAGCGCATTGCGCACACGCACGCCTGCTCTGACGAGGCTGCTGTCGTTAACGCCCTCCATCAGTTCGTCTGCCAGACTCAGGATGGCTTCCCATGTCCCCGGTTGCGCCAGTGCGCGCAGCGTGTCAAGCGCGAGCACATTGGTCGTGCCCTCCCAGATCGGGAGCACGTGCGCGTCGCGCAGCAATGTCGGCAGACCAGTGTCCTCCACATATCCGGCCCCGCCGAACGCCTCGATCACTTCGCTCATCACATCGACTGCCTGCCGTCCAGTTGTCAGTTTTGTGATCGAGGTCAGAACACGCAGCAGATGTCGCTGACGCTCATCGGCGACGCCGGTTTCTTCGGCACCCAACAATCCGGCGGTCAGAAAACTCAGGTGGAATGCGCCCTCGAATTCTGCCTGCAACGTTGCCAGGGTTTCGGTATGGAGCGGTTGCCGGTTCAGTGGCGCATCGAAGGCAACGCGCCGACGGGCGTAATCGCGCGCCAGGGCAATGCCCCGGCGCATGAACGACGCTGCCGAGACGCTGTTCCAGATACGGGTGACCTGGAGCATCGGCACAATCGCGCGCACTCCACCGTTCGGCGCACCGACCAGTCGCGCTGGCGTCCCTTCCAGGCTCAATTCGGCGGTCGGCACCTTGCGCGTGCCGAGTTTGTCCTTCAAACGATTGACACGAATTCCCTGGAGACGCCCCTCGTCGTCACGCAGTTCGATGTAGAAGAGCGCCAGCCCGCGACTGCCAGGCGGGTTGCCATCGGGTCGCGCCAGCGCCAATGCCATCTGCCCGGTCGTTGCCGAGGTGAACCATTTTCTGCCGAACAATCGCCAGATGCCATCAAAACCCGGACGGGCGATGGTTTCGGTGCGACTGACATCGGAACCGCCGGGGAGTTCGGTCATCCACTGCCCACTCGTCCAGCAGCGATCCGGGTCACGACTGATCAGGCGCGGCAGGGCGCGGTCGATCAGGGTAGCGTCCCCCGCTTCCACCAGGGTGCGCGCTGCGCCGTCACTCATCGCCAGCGGGCAGGTGTACACATCGGTCGAGGGGTGGAACAGGTATACGAGCGCAAACTGCACGATCCGTGAGAGTGCGCCATAGGTTCGTTCATAAGGCAGCGCGACCAGCCCATATTGGGCGGCGAGCCTCGCGGCGTGCTTCCAGAGCGGCGATACCTCAATGTGGTCGATACGTTCACCCCAGGCGTCCCACTGCGTCAGTATCGGCTCGTTGAGGCGGTCAGCCAGGTGCAGGCGGTACAGTTCACCCCCTGCCAGTTCGCCCATCGTTGTCAGATCGGGTTCAACCTGTGCCAGCACATCACGCGGCAATGCGCGGCGCAGGAACGACCGGAGCACCCGGTCGTCGGTGTACTGGTTCCCCAACGATGGGGGTTGCTGATGGAACAGTTCGATCATAGCGTTTCCATTCACAATACGCCGATCATCGCTGCGACTATTATACGAATTTTGCCAGTCACGGATAATGCCAGATCGTTGAACCTTTGTGATGTACAATATATCTGCACATAGCGGAGCGCAGCCACGATTGATTTGGGGTAATGACGTATGTCGTATCCGGCGTACCTGGATCTCTACGATCGGGGAGTGCTGCACGAACGTGCTGCCATCGCGCAAGAGCGACTGGCGTCCTGCACGCTCTGCCCGCTGGCGTGTCGCGCTGATCGCCTGCACGACGAGGCGGGAGAGTGCCGCATCGGGCGGGAGGCGATTGTTGCGTCGTTCGGTCCGCATTTTGGCGAGGAAGATGTGCTGCGCGGCTGGCGCGGCTCCGGGACGGTGTTCTTCAGCGGGTGTAACCTACGTTGCGTCTACTGCCAGAACTATGACATCAGCCAGTTCGTCAGCGGGCATGCGGTTGATGCTGCGCGTCTGGCGGACATCTTTCTCGACATCCAGCGCGATGGGTGCCATAATCTCAATCTGGTGACGCCAACCCACGTGATTGCGCAGATCCTGGAAGCGCTGACGATCGCCATTCCGCGCGGTCTGCGCCTGCCCATTGTCTACAACACATCCGGGTACGACTCGGTTGCAGCGTTGCGGCTCCTCGACGGTATAGTGGACATCTATATGCCAGACGTCAAGTACAGCGACTCGGCAATCGGTCAGCAGTACTCAGGCATTCCCCACTACTGGGAAGTGGTGCGTCCGGCGCTGCGCGAAATGCACCGCCAGGTTGGCGACCTGCGTATCGAGCGCGGGCTGGCAGTGCGCGGGCTGCTGATCCGCCATCTGGTGCTGCCGGGGCGACTCGCCGGTTCACAGGAGGTGCTCCGCTTTATTGCCGAAGAGATTTCGCGCGATTCGTGGATCAATCTGATGGATCAGTACTATCCGGCGTATCGCGCCTTTGGCTATCGTGAGTTGACGCGGCGCCTGACACCGAACGAATATGCTGAGGTCGTTGCCTGTGCCCGTTCACTTGGGTTGCACCGCGGCATTCCGCTGGACACGACCCGATGAGCAGCGATAGTTACGACATCCTACGGCGCGCTGTGGTCGAGGCGCTCGGTCCACGCGCAACACCCGAACGCCGACGTCAGATTGCGGCAGAACTGCGTGCGCTCGCTGAACAACAGGAACGTATGGCGCAACGTGCGGAGAATCAAGCGGCACCTGGCGAATCCGCGCGCCGCGCTGATCGTGCTGTCGGGATGTACATCCGTATTCGTCATGAACCCGACCCACACACCGGGGCGCGCCGTATCCGCCTTCTGTTTGGCAAGCAGATCTGGTTTGACCTTGGCAGCCCGGAGCAGATCATCATCCAGCGTGTTGGCACGGAGATCTGGATCACTGCCTCCAAAGGCGCGGGTGGTCTGCGCGTCGAAACAGATGTGGGATTGCCGGGGTGCATCGTTCCCGATGGTACACCACTCGACCAGCTGGCGCCAGGGCGCTATGCTGCAATGTTGCGCGCCGGGGCGCTGGTTATTGGGGCGCGTAGTGGGTAGCGTGGTTGTTCCACCTGTCTGCAGTACGGCATCCACATAACGATGCACGCCTAGCCACGCGCAGGCACTACGTTTGTTCAGGGTCGTCGATGAATCCACTGATGTTGATTGCCAGCAACTGTCCGGGGTCTGGTTCAGCGCGCGCTTCGATCAGCGTCAACCATTTGACCCACACGAACCCGCGTTCGCCGGGCGCCACGAGGCGGGCAGGCGCACCATGACCATGACTGAGCAGTTCGTCGCCGACCCGCACAGCAATCAACGCTTCCCGCGCCTGCGCCAGCGGCAGACTCCAGCGGTACCCGGTGATCGATACGAAGCGTATCCAGCGCGTCTCCGGCAGAATCCCCGCCCGGTCGAGTAATGCACCCACCCGCATACCGCTCCAGCGCTGAGTGGTGTAGAAGCCGCCAGTGCAGTCGAGGGTCGCAATCAACTCGTCACGGACGTCGAGTTCATCGCGGGTTGCGGCATATGGTGTGGCAACCAGTCCGGCAATGCGCAACCTCCAGGTCGCCACGTCGAGTGGCGCCGGACGATCCGCCATCCAGCTGACGACCGGAAAGGCATTCCCGCTGAAACTTGCCACTTCGCGCGAGCCGGTAAAACGTCGCTGTGCGCCTGCCATCCCCAACCCGCCGATGAGTCGCTCCTGAATGGGCCAGATCAGCGCTGCGCCAAGCGCAAACGCTCCTGCGCGCAACGCCTGCCGCCGGGTGCGATCCGTCGGACGCAAGGGTTTGGCACGGATGACCATGTGCGCGGATAGAGCGACGGTCAGCACGATGCCGAGCAGAATGTGCCAGTTCAGGAGGTTGTATCCGAGGATTACGAGATCGCCGCCGCCGATCCAGGCGATGCCGCAGAGGATCGTCAGCACAGCCAGGAGGGTTGTCGTCAATCCCGCCCAGGCGCGTGGATCACGCATGCCCGGCAGCATGCGCCTGCCGACACGCGCCAGTTTGGGGAACAGTAACAACAGTACCAGGTAACCGGTCGCGCCGTGCAGCGCAAAAACCCACCATCCCTCCGGTCGCCCGACGGTAAGAGTCCAGAGACCAGTGGCGAAAGCGGCGCCGGTTGCCAGCGCCAGACTCCAATCGGTTGCTCGCGGTCGCATATAGATTTGGTTCCCGTGTTCACCAGGATTATAGCATGGTGCGCCTGTTTTGGAAGGCGGCAGCTCTGGTTATGTAGCCCCAAAAACCGCACCCTGCGATGTGGGAAGGGGGAGTCCTGAAAGGCGCGTCTGATGCCATAAGAAGCGGATCGCCCTTTTTGTGGTGTGATAAGAGAACACAATCCAATATCTAGGATTCTATCCACAGTTATCCACAATTTGTGCATAACGATGACGATTCTATGACAGATTCGATGAGTCCTGCCGCCCCACGGTGCGGGTCATGGCGCGCTGCAGCGCCGAACCAAGGTCGCTGAACACTTCGACATCACGCAGATGCACACCGAGTGCAACGATTGTTTGTGCGACTTCCGGGCGCACCCCCACCAGGGCGACATTTGCGCCAAGCAGCCGCAGCCCCTGGACGAGATCCATCAATCCCCGCGCGACATGCGCATCGATCATCGGGACGCCGGTGACATCCAGGATGAGCAGGCGGGCGCGCGTGCGTTCTACCTGTTTCAGAACCTGACTCTGCAACTGCTGCATCCGCTCCTGATCCAGCGCCCCAACCAGCGGCGCCACCAGCACCTCATGTCCTACCGGCAGGATGGGCAGGCTGAGATCGCGAATCACCTCGCGCTGCCCGGCGATTTCTTTCAGCAACTGATCCTGACGCAGCGTCTTCTGTTCGAGTTCCCGCAGCATTTGCTGAAGTGCCTCGGTTTGCATTTCAACGCGCCGGTCGAGTTCTTCATTGAGCGCCTTCAGTTCAGCGTTCGCTTGATTGGCACGCTTTACTTCGTCGCGCAACTGGCGCTGGAGATGAGTGTGACCAACACTGATCAGCGTGCCGATCAGCGCAGTGAACATGATGATCAGTCCGTTAGCCACAAACATCGCCAACCGTAGCGCGGCAATCGACTCGGATAAGGGCCTTGACAGTGGCATCGTATAGATAAGCTCCATTCCTGTCAGGACTCCGACAAGCGCAACGATCATCCAGACCGGTCGCAGCGCGGCGGATGCCATCAGCAGCGGGGTTAGAAGAAACATCGGCGTGATGAAAGAATCGTTGTTGAAGATCGCACTGCCAGTGAGACCGACAATCGCCATACCGACGAGTATTCCCCCTGCCAGATCGATAGAACCTCTTCGCGTCAGAACGATCACGATCGTCTGGACGATGAGACTGATAGCGACCGGTATGAGAACCTGTGGCGACAGACGCCCGACAAAACCAACATAGATCGTCAGCAGGAGCGCCATAATTTGCAGCCCGGCTGCCATCAGGATGATGTTGAAACCTCTCCGCTGTGCGTCTTCATCGGCATGGCGGACACGTATCATCTTTGATACATGGTGCATGGTGTGTCTTCCTCTTTTTTGAGCGATGACAGGAACGAAAGAGAGTATGCAAGGTTGGTGTTGCCTGATCTCCCGCTTGTTCGTCACGCAACCATTGACATTGACCGCTGCACGTATTGCACAGCGGTCAACTTCAAAAAGCGTCTACATCCCTAACCCGCGCAGGTACTCATAACTCATCCGCACGCTTTCGAGCGGCGGGCGCTGACAGACATCCTGCTCGACGACGAACCATTGTGCGCCAGTGTTGTGCGCAGCGTTCAGGATCGCGGGGATATCCAGCGTTCCAGAGCCAACTTCGGCGAATGTGCGGCTGCCGGGCGCCATGTCCTTCAAATGAATCAGCGGCGCGCGTCCGGCGAACTCGCCGATCAACTGCACCGGATCGACGCTAGCATACGCTGCCCAGTACACATCGATCTCGAACGCCACGTGACGCGGATCGCACTCGTGCAACAGGATGTGCAGCCCGGTGGTGTCGTCACGTGGGTGCAACTCAAAGTCGTGGTGATGGTAACAGAAGGTCAACCCGGCGCGACTGACCCTTTCGCCGATGCCACTGAGAACGCGCGCCAGCGCACGGTAGTCGTCGGCGCTGCTGCGGCGCTCTGGCGGCATCCAGGGGCAGATGAGATACGGCGCGCCAAGCGTCTGCATGTCTGCAAGAACGGTGTCAAGTTGACTCTCCAGCGCCTGGATTGGCACGTGAGCGCCTGACACGATCAACCCGATTGCGTCGAGTTCGCGGCGCAGTTCTGCTGCACCCATGCTGCCGATGCCCGCCACTTCGACGGCGCCATACCCGATCTCTTTCACCTTCTTCAGCGTCCCGACATAATCGACGGATACCAGGTCGCGCAGGGTGTACATCTGAAGCGATAGCGGGTTCGTAGCCATACCGTGTATCCTTATGGACTATAATGTGCTATATCCGTCAATGGTTTCACTTATTGTCAGTTTTGTCAAACGAGCGCTACTATGCATGTGCTGATTGTTGGCGCAGGCCTTGCAGGGTTGACCTGTGGCCGCATTCTTGACTCGCTTGGGGTGAATGTCACGATTGTTGAAGCCGGTGACGGTATCGGTGGGCGCGTGCGCTCCGACTACGCCGACGGTTTTACGTTCGACCGGGGGTTTCAGGTCTTGTTCGAAGCGTATCCGGCAGCGCGCCGCCATCTTGATATGGAAGCGTTGCATCTGCGGCGTTTTGATCCGGGCGCGATCATTTGTCTCCACGGCAGACGTTTTGTTCTGACCGATCCATTGCGTGATCTGACGGCAGCCATTGATGCGGCGCTTGCTCCAATTATCCCGCCGTTCGATAAACTGCGCGTCCTGCTGCTCGCACAGCGCCTGCGTCGTCAGTCGATCGATGCAGTGCTGGCAGGCGATGACGAAACAACGCTGGCGTATCTCCGGCGCTGCGGTTTGAGCGAACAGACGATCAACGTTTTCTTTCGACCGTTCTACGGCGGCATTTTTCTCGACCGCAGCCTGCGCACCAGTGCCAAATGCTTTCGGTTCGACTTCAAGATGCTCAGCGAGGGATCGGCGGCGCTGCCAGCGCATGGCATGGGTGCGATTGCAGAACAACTGGGCGCCCCGCTGCGCGAACGTGGTCTGATCCGATTGCACGCTCCGGTCGCCGCACTCATCGACGCCAACGGGCGGGTGACTGGCGTGCGACTGGCATCAGGGGAGGAACTGTCTGCCGATGCGGTGGTGGTCGCCACGCCAGCGCCGGAAGCGGCGCGGTTGAGCGGTTTGCCGATGCCGCAAGGCGCGTTGCAGACGATCACGCTCTACTTCGGCGGCAATCAACCTGTCTATCAGGGACGCAAGATCGCCCTCAACGCCGCTTCTGATGCGCTGGTCAACAATGCGCAGATGCTCAGCAATGTCGCGCCGGAGTACGCCCCGCCCGGTCGTCACCTGCTCAGCGTTTCAGTGCTTGGCGCGAGTTCGCTGAGCGATGAGGATCTCTCCCACGCGGCGCTTGCCGATCTGCGGCGCATGTTTGCCGGTGATGCCGCTGCGCTGGCAGCGCTCGAAGGGTATCAACTGCTACGCATCTATCGTATTTCTTATGCACAGTTTCCCCAGGCGCCGGGCATTCATCCCCTCCTGCCGGACAATCGGAGCGGGCGACCGGGACTGTACTTCGCGGGTGAGTTTACCGAGGCGAGCAGCCTGAATGCTGCGATGATTAGTGGTGAAAAATGTGCGGCTGCAGTGATGGAAGACCAGCGGGCATAAACCGGGAAGAACCCAGGAGCGGGCTGGTAGAGCGATATGATGCTAGATCTTGTTCGATAGGATACCCTTCCTGCCAGGGCAACCTATGGTCGTTCCTGGATGTTCCTGGCGCAACCTGGGAGCACAGGCGTCTTGCCCACATACGCCGGAGGTTTTCGCCCCTATATCGCGTGAGAGATTACCGCTGCACATCTTGCCTGCGCGCGCCAGAGGTTTTCGCCGACTAAGCGTTGTTGGCGTTGTCATACAACGTCTCGCCCATGTGCATCGGGGTTCTCGCACAACCTTGGAGCGCGCGTCTCGCACAGCCTGGGAGCGCACGTCTCGCCCATGTGCACTGAGGTCCTCATACAACCTGGGAACGCGGGCGTCTCGCCCGCGTGCTGCGATGTAACCCATTACGGGCACGGGGGCATCGAAGATAAACCGGTACTCGTCCTGGCACCTGCTTACAAGGGTAGGTTTCTTGGAGGCCTCTGCGTTCCTTCTCGCGTTTTGGGACTAAAGACACCCCAACTCCATCTCCTCCCCTTGTGGCAGAAGAGAGGTTGTAAGGATGAAGGGCAAAAGTGCACGAGAACGCAGAAAACCGCTCATCTCTCCCAAGAACTCTACCTCTGAGAGCCTAGCGTCTGGCGGCTCATCCAGTATACTGAACCGGCCATGGGGCTAATGAAGATTGAGCTTTCATTTGTAGCATTTCTCAGATACGTTGACCACCGTCCGGTTTTGTCGTGTCGTACAAGGCGCCCGCTTCCAGTGGAAATTTCAACACTGTCTAACAGGTCCAAACTCTACGAGAACTGCGGTAGGAGATTGCTTTGCTCCCTATGACTCCCGTGGTACGTTATCCGAATGAACGGCATGATCGACAACACTATTGTCGGGATGCAGCGGCAAGAGACGCAACGCTAGCAGACGATACGCAAATGGTGCTAGCGTTATCGACAATGCCGCCAGATCATCGCGCCGAAGCGCACCAGTTGAGTTCTGCGTCGGATCGTCACCGAGCAGATCACTGATAAGGTAGTCGCCATCCGGCAGGTCTGCAAGCAGCAATGCAAGCGTCACTCGACGACGTATGGGACTGACGTTCAGAAGTGTGACGACACACTCTTCTGGATGTCGTCGCAGGACTGCAAAGACTGCCGGGTCGTCGCAACGCACGCCGTTTGGATCGATCACACCGCGGCGCAACGCGATGCTGCGCGCCCGCGCGTGGAGCAGGCGGGTGATGCTGTCACGGTCGCCCGGTTCCTGTTCCTGACCAGCGCGGATCAACGGTACATAGCCACACCCTACCATGCCAGCAAGGATCATGCGTGCCGGGCGCGAGCCTCGAAGTGCATCAGCCAGCGGATTGCTCACGCATGAATGATGGCTTTCCGTGAAGCATGCGCGTAGCCCTCCCAAATTGCCGATTGCCAGATTGTCAATCAGCCACTCCTGCATTTCAGCCGCGCCAAGCATCCCGATCGCCAGATAGGTAAACATATGGTGCGCCGATTTGTCGATGATCAGATTCCGAAAGGGCGCAGGCAACGGTCCTGCTAGGTCGGTAACCAGCGCCGCGTCGGGTCGAATCTGGCGCATTGCGGTGTATAACATCTCGATTAGACGCACCACGCCCATACTGGTGCTGCCGCCGATTGCCGCGCCGAGAGGCCATCCTGGCGGCACATCGCGTGCGACCAGCACCCGAAAACCGTCGATGCCAGTCTGTTCCATTAGCGTCATTAGTTCACTGACAGCATGGGTGCGCAGGGCATTATTTCGCCAGTCGAAATAGAAGGTATCGACTTCCCCCGCGAAGCGAATAAACTGTCCGCTCTGATCAAGACAGAACCAGTCCGGATGTTCTGCGACGTAGGGCGAGTCGGCAGCGCACCCGGAGAGGGGCAGATCAAGGATCACCCGCATGCCGCGCGCATGAGCGGCAGCCACAATATCGCGCAATCCTTCGATCCCTCCGATCTCCGGCGCCAGCATCGCAAACGAACGCAGTGCATAGAGGTCCTCTGGTTGCGCTGGAGACCATTCTTCTGTGTACTGATGCGGTGCAGCAATATCATGAACTGGCAGGAGGCAGAGCGCCGTGCAACCCAGGCACTGAATTGCGTCAAGCGCGTCGACTAATCCACAGGCACCCCCGAAATGCGCCGGATGCGTTACAAACACAGCTGCGTCTGCCACCCATTCGGGCGGTGTTGCAGGGTTTGCCTGGCTGCGCGTCATCACCTGATAGATCCGTGGCAGGGCGTCGTGCCAGGGCGCGCGCTCCAGTAGCAGCGCCTGTACCCCAACGGATAGCGCTACTTCGACCCGCAGGCGCTCCGCAATGCGAATGTCGTGAAACAGCGTGACAGAGTTGCCATCACTTTCCACTCGCGGACGCGCCGGGTTAGATGGGTCTTCGTACCAGCATGCCAGCGTTTCTCCGACCATGTCGTTATGCAGAGCGAGCAAACCGGGTGCATCGGCGGGCGCCAGCGCAAATGCTGGAATCTCCAGCGCTGATGTATCCGACCAGTGACGGTGGTGCGGGTCGCCGCGCAGGCGGGCAATCGGCAGACGGGGACGGATAACATTTGCTGGCGCTTCGAAGCGACAGCGTTCTGGCATACCAACGCACGCGCTGCTGATCGCCAAGCGCACTCCACACAACGCCAGTTCATCGTCGCCGGTATTTTCGATACTGATACGGCGTGTTATGAACGAACCGACTACACGGTAGCGGTCGTAGATCTTCAGCGGACCAAGACCGACGACGATTACGATTTCAACGCCGCCAGGAATGTCGTAGAGGAAATGGTTGAGGTAGCGAGCAAACGAACGTTGGGTCAACCAGCCGGTTTCTGCGAGCGAGACATCAACGCCTGTACGCGGTGCACCACGCCCGACCACATCCGGTCCGCCCGGTCGGCGCAGCGCTCGTAACCCGCCATCGTCGAGAGAGAACTCAAGTTCGAGTTCCGCCAGGGTCACAATTAGTGCATGGCGGGTAGAACGCAGGGTGAAAGTAGCCATAGGAGAGCGTCTCGATTAACCTAATTTAGTATCACATAGCGGCAACCTGATCCGCAAGCGCCGCAAGTGCGTCACGAGTGTCACCTGGCGGCAGCGCTGTCAACGTCTCAATCGCCCGTCGCACATAATGCTGCATTCTGGTGCGGGCAGGCGGAACGCCGTCACGTCGCACCTGTGCAATAACTTCTGCTGCGCGGCGTGCATCGAGCGGGTGCTGATCGATCACCGTCGCCAGTCCGGCGCCACCCTCTGCGTGCACGGCATAGATCAACGGCAGCGTGATTCGTCCAGCACGCAGGTCGTGGCCCGCCTTACTGCCCTCTATCTCATAATCACGCACTTCGATAGCAATATGGAGTGCCATACCAAGCGTTCGACCAAACTGTCCCAGGAGATCGCCCAGTGCATCATCGCCGCTACCGCACACAACGCCGACACGCGCAGCGGCTTCGAGCAGCGCGGCAGTCCGGCTTTCTGCAACAAACTCGTGCTGCGCCAGCGCCTGATCGAGCGGATCGATCACGGTAACTGGCGCCAGTTTTCCTTCACAGAACGTCATAACCACCCGCGAATACATCCCGATGATTCGCGCATCCGGCGCCAGCGCCATCTCAGCAGCGGCCAGTGCCAGCAGATAGTCGCCCGACATCAATGCCACATCACCATTCCAATGCTGATCACCAACCGGCTTCCCACGGCGGCGGGCTGCTTCGTTGATCAGGCTGTCGTGAACAGTTGTGGCGCTGTGGATAAGTTCGGCGGCAGCGGCGGCGTGAACAACCCGGCGCGCGTCATAGCGACCAAGACGTGCTGCCAGTATCACAAGCGCAGCGCGCAGGCACAGTTTATCTGCGTCGCGCATGGCTGCGTTCGCAGTCTGAGCGACGATCGGGCGGGCATTCATCCGCGCAGTAATGATCTGTTCTACTTCCGCGATATCCCTGGCAATGTCATCCGGCAGCGAGAGAGACGTTGCATGCGTCATAGGTTTTTATGAGACCTGGTTATGCATCTTCAGAAGCATACCCCGAACGCATTCTGCTGTCAAACAAACGAACGATTTCTTAGCAGTTTCTCATATGCCGAGGTGAGGAGCATTGGGGCAGGATCAGGCATAATGGATTATGACAGTTATTGGTCGATTGCTTCGCCGCAGATGGCGATTTGGGAAGATGCTGATCCTCCTGATGAACTGGCGCAGCGATGCGACGTGAAACCTTGCCTTTGAGCAAACCATAAGGAGAGTATGTGATGCGTCGTCTTTCGATCCTGTTCCTTTTCCTGATTGCGGCGCTTGCTAGTTGCAATTCCGTCCCTGCCCACACGCCGCTTGCCGACCAACCGACAGGGACGTTGATCCCAACAGCAGCAACCACGCCTATGCCACCTGGTCAACCGACAGTAGTCTCCACACCTGTGCTGCCCAGTCAACCGACAGCAGCAACCACGCCTGTGCCGCCTGGTCAACCGACGGTAGTCACCACACCTGTGCCGCCTGGTCAACCGACAGCAGCAACCATGCCCATGCCGCCTGGTCGACCAACATCCATTCCGCCGACGCCTGATGCCGCACCATCGGCGCCGGTTGCCACCGTCTCGTCTGCGCCGCAACTGGCTGGGGCATTGCTCCCCACGATTGTGCTGCAACAGATAGCCGACGGGTTTGATCGTCCACTGCACATAACGCACGCTGGTGACGGTAGCGGACGACTCTTTGTAGTGGAGAAGGTGGGGCGCATTAAGATTGTGCGCAACCGACAGGTGTTGCCCGAACCATTCCTGGATATTACTGATCGGGTAGGATCGCGCGCTAATGAACAGGGATTGCTGAGCGTCGCATTTCATCCTCGCTACCGCGAGAACGGCTGGATCTTCGTCAATTACACCGATAACAATGGCGACACTGTCGTCTCGCGATTCAACGCAACTGGCGACCGCGCCGACCCGTTCAGTGAACAGGTCGTGTTGACGATTGAACAACCCTTTCCCAATCACAATGGTGGATTGATTATTTTTGGTCCCGACGGAATGCTCTATATCGGGATGGGCGACGGCGGCAGCGCTGGCGATCCGCTTGGTGCAGGGCAGGATCGTTCAACGCTGCTTGGAAAGATACTGCGTATCAACGTTGAAGAGCTTCCGTACACCATTCCCCCCGACAATCCCTGGGCAGATGGTGTTGATGGTCGGCAGGAGAACTGGGTGATCGGCGTGCGCAATCCGTGGCGTTTCTCGTTCGACCGTGCAACTGGCGACCTGTTTGTTGCCGATGTTGGGCAGAACCGGCTCGAAGAGGTGCACCTGCTGCGCGCCGGGCGGATTGCGGGCGCGAACCTGGGCTGGAATGTGATGGAAGGAAATGAGTGCTTCCGCCGCAACGACTGTGACCGTAGCGCTTTCGATCTGCCGATCGACGTCTATCCGCATAGCCTGGGGTGCTCTGTTACAGGCGGACATGTCTACCGCGGCGTGGCTTTCCCTGCCTTGCAAGGAGTCTATATCTTCGGCGACTTTTGCAGCGGGCGCATCTGGGGGTTGCGTCCGTCTGGCGCGAGGTGGGAGCGCGTCGAACTCTTACGATCCGGTTTACAGATCGCTTCATTCGGCGAAGACGAAGCCGGCGAATTGTACGTCGCCGGGTATAATAATGGCATCCTGTACCGGATCGTTGTAGAATAGACGCGCAGACCCGATGTTCGAGGTCTGGCACACGACCGGCTGAGGTTGATCCATGCCCCCTGTGACCGTTCAGGATGTCTTGCGCCTGGCATTGCCAGACGGTTCGGAAGTCGTTGCTGGCAATGCTGGTCTCAACCACCAGGTGAGCTGGGTGACGACGCCACGCGCCACGCCGCCAGCCTTTACCAATCTGCGCGGCGGCGAATGTGTGGTGGTGGCGACCAGCGTGCTGCGGGCGCTCGATGAACGTCTAACGCTCGCCAATCTGATTGAGCGTCTGGTGCAGGTGCCTGTAGCAGCCATTGCGGTGCAGGGCGACATCCCTGATCAGGCGCGCACGACTGCTGAGAGTCTGCGTCTGCCGCTCATTCGGCTTCCCGACTCCTGCGACATTCGAGAAGTCGAGCGCGAGATTCAGCGTCTGATCAGCGACTATGATGCACAGATCGAGCGCCGCGCCGCTCAACTCGGCTCGGTGCTGACGCAGCGTTCGCTAGCAGGCGTCGGCGTCAATGGGTTGCTGGAAACGCTCGTCGAGCGCACCGGACGCAGCCTTGCGTACTACAGTCCAGCCGGAGAGGTGCGCGCGTTGCGGGCGCGTGGACCAGCGCGCGTCGCGTTACAGACGCTGCAACCGCGCACGACTGGCTCAGTCTCGCATTTGGGGCAGCATATCTGGGTGCAACAGATCGGGCAGATGTCACCCGGCGACGCGGCAGGGCGCAACTTTGGCTACCTGGCACTCTGTGGTGATACACTCGACGACTGGGATCGACTGGCGGCACAGCAAGGCGCATCGGCGCTAGCGCTGGAACTGGCAAAAGAACAGGCAGTGCTGGCTGCTGAAGAGCGTCTGCGCGGCGATTTCGTGCAGGCAGTGCTCGTCGGCGCTGCAACTGACGACAAAACGCTAGTGCAGCGCGGGCGCGAGTTGGGCTACGACTTACGGCAACCGCACGTTGCTATGCTCTGCGGCATCGTCGATGGGGATGATCGCACAATCGCACGTATTGCCGATGCGCTCAGTGCCGCGCTCAACGCTCTTGGAGTCGCCGCACCGATGATGCGTCGAATTGATGATGTACTCTGCTACCTTCCGGCGGTCAGTCGTGGGCGACGGTTCCAAGAAGTGGCAGATCTGCTGCGCCAACGTTTGGTGAATGATGTCCCCGATGTACTGGTCGCAATCGGGCGCGAAGCACCGACGCTCACCGCCTGGTCGCGTTCACTGCGCGAAGCCGAACAGGCGCTCCTGATCGGGCGGGAACTGGTGGGCAATGGGCGCGTGCTCGACTTCAGCGATCTGGGGGTGTACCGCCTGCTCCTGCTGCTGCGCGAGTCGCCCGAACTGTGGGAGTTCTACCGCAGCACGCTTGCCACGCTCGTCGAGTATGACCGTGACCAGCACGGTGAGTTGCTGAAGACGCTCGAAGCGTTCTTCGAGCACAACGGCAACCTGGCGCGCACCGCCGATGCGCTGCACATTCACCGCAATACACTCCTCTACCGCCTGACACGGATCAAAGAGATCAGTGGGCGCGACCCGGATGTTGCCGAAGACCGACTGGCGCTGTGGCTGGCGCTCAAGGCGCACCGCGTCCTCAAGACGATTACGGAGCCGGTTGGATAGCCACAGAGATAGGGTCAATCATCAGCGCGCTGGAGATTGGCAAAACTCGCCAGCAGACGTTTGACCCCTTTGCCCACAAAAGCGACTGTCACTTCTTCGTCGCCTTCGACCAGTTTTGAACTGACGACGATCCCCTCGCCGAACTGCGCGTGGCGCACTTTCTGCCCGGCAAAGAAGGTGACGTCGCGCGGTTCGGGCGCGGAACGGCGAGACGACTGTGTGCGTTCCTGGCGTTGCTCGCGCGCAATTGCCGCGCGATTGGTGAACAGCGACGACTGCTGTGCGGTGTACCCACGTTTCGGCATGCGTTGCAGCAGGTCAGGCGGGATGTCGTGGAGAAAGCGCGACGGTGTGGCGATGTCAGCACGCCCATAGGTGGTACGCCGGAAGGCGTGAAGCAGGTAGAGGCGCTCTTTTGCACGAGTTGCGCCGACGTAGAACAACCGGCGCTCCTCATCGAGCGCATCGCGGTCATCAGTCGAGCGGGCGTGCGGGAGCAACCCTTCTTCAAGACCGACCAGGAAGACGACTGGAAACTCCAACCCTTTCGCCTGATGCAGCGTAATGCAGGTGATGGCGTCGCGCTCTTCCTGAAGAGTATCAATATCGGAGACCAGCGCAACCTCTTCGAGGAATGTCGGCAACTGACTCTCAATCGGCAGCGTGGCATAGTTTTCGGCAACGTTACGCAATTCCTGCACATTGTTCCAGCGATCCTCCCCTTCCTCTTCACCATACTCACGCTGCAACGCTTCACGGAAACCCACCCGCACGAACAGCCATTCCATCAATGCGCCAAGCGCCAGGCGCTGACGCTGGCTTATCATCTCATCGATCAGGGAAAGAAACCCGATCAGGGCATGTCGCACGCGCGATCCCGCCCCTCCACCAGTAGAAGGCGCTGGATCGGTTTCGGCAGTTAGCACCTGCAGCGCCACGTACAACGGCACAGAAGCCGCGCTTGCGCGCTGCTCTAGGTCCTCCTGCGTGCGCTGACCAATGCCGCGGGCAGGCCAGTTCAACACCCGACTCAGGCTGATGTCATCGAACGGGTTAAGCGCCAGACGCAGATAGGCAAGCGCGTCTTTGATCTCCTTCCGCTCATAGAAGCGCGTACCGCCAACGATTACATAGCGCAACTGACGCGCAAGCAACGCTTCCTCAATAGCGCGCGACTGCGCGTTTGTGCGATACATGATGGCAATATCGCCTGGCTGATACGCACCGCTGGCAAGCAAACGGGCGATTTCCGCAGCAACCAGTTGCGCCTCTTCGTCCTGGTCGTACCCTTCAATTACCTGGACTTTCGCGCCCGCGCCATTATGCGTCCAGAGGCGTTTTTCGCGGCGCCGCTGTGCGCTTCGGTTGATGACTGCCTGGGCGACATCGAGGATTGCCTGGGTGCTGCGATAATTCTGCTCCAGCAGAATGACCCGCGCATCGGGGTAATCTTGCTCGAACGAGAGAATATTCCGGATGTCGGCGCCGCGAAACGCATAGACCGACTGATCCTCGTCGCCAACGACAAAGATATTGCGATGCCGCGCTGCCAGTTGCTTCAGCAGAACATACTGCGCCCGGTTCGTATCCTGGTACTCATCCGCCAGGAGGAAACGGTAGCGTTCCTGATAACGTTCGAGCACAGTCGGGTGCTGATCGAAGAGACGCACGGTTTCCACCAGCAGATCGTCGAAATCGAGCGCATTCGAGTCATGCAACAGTTCCTGATACCGCGCAAAACAACGTGCTGTCACCTCATCGAAGTACGAACGCGCATGGCGGCTATAGTCGGACGGAGTGATCAATTCATTCTTGGCGCGCGAAATGGCGGCATGGATAGAGCGCGGTGGATGTTTCTTCTCATCGAGGTTCAAATCACGCAGGACGCGCTTCATCACCCGCAGTTGATCATCAGTATCGTAGATCGCAAAATCGCGCTCCCGCCCCAGGTGAACAATGTCGCGGCGCAGAAAGCGCGCGCAGATACTGTGAAAGGTGCCGACTGTCAACGCTGCCGACTGTCCCGCGCCGATCAAAGCAACAAGGCGGTCGCGCATCTCACGCGCTGCCTTGTTGGTGAACGTCACTGCCAGAACCGCATGCGGATCGACACCCTGAATACCGATCAGATACGCAACACGATGGGTCAGCACGCGCGTCTTCCCGCTTCCCGGACCGGCAAGCACTAGTGTCGGACCAGGATCAGCCGTCACCGCCTGCTGCTGCGCCGGGTTCAACGCGCTCAGGATTACGGCAGGATCAGTCATGAGTCGCCCGTACGCGCTGTACCGAGCTTGCGCATTTTCCGAACCATATTCCACGCGCGCACCATACTTATCTGATCAGATCCACCGCCATACCTGTCTTCCTTTCCGGCGTTGTAGATGCAAACGTGGCGTTCCACCATTATACCAGCGCCCGCACCACTTCGATCCCGTTCATTGCCATATGGTGCAGGAACAGCACGTGGTGCAGATCGCCATCGTGCGCCTTGATATGCAGTTCGCGCGCCGTCGATACCGGTGTGTCGAACGTATCCACCGCATTGGCAGGTACAATGACACGTCGCCGGATGCCGTGCGCATTCGCCTCCAGGCGCAGATGCATCGCGCCCTGATAGGTACAGAGATCGGTGCAATCGCCAACAACGATGAACCGATCAATCTGCGGGCGGGCGGCGATCCAGGCGCCCAGACCGGTGCCGATCATCGAACTAATCGAGTTCTTGGGAAAAACAGCAATATCGCCAAAGAACGGCAGCGCCTTCAACTCTTCGACGGTATCGCTCTCGGCGCTGCCAGCGATGCAGTGCGGCGGATATGCTTCGAACTCCGGCGTCTGCGGATCGTGGGCGTCCTGCGTCAACGCAAAGTTGCGCACCCCCAGCGCATAGGCATGCCTGAGCAGATCGGCGACCGGGCGCACAATCTGACCCACGCGCTCGCTCGCCAGCGGACCGCTCTTGCAGAAGCCGTTAATGACATCGATCGACAGCACGGCGACACGTTCGGGTTCACCGGCGACAACGTCCGCCAGCGGTATATCCTGTAACGCGCCGAACCACTCATCGAGATACGCCAGGAATGGACGTGCGTGGTCAGCCAGGTTCATCCGGGCAGTCATAGGTTCCTCCTCAGGACGATGCACGTTTGCCGGGCTGCGGAGTGCACCCGGCGCAAACCGGTTCCATCTCACGACGACGGATGATGTTCCTGCGAATCATCTGCGTCGATGCGCGCCTCGCGCCAGCGGAAAACGAACTGCCCGTCGCCGCGATCACGGCGGAAGCGATAGAGCCGCGTCGGGCGACCGCGCCCCTCACGTAGCAGACCGGTCTCCTCCAGCACGCCGGCGTCTTTAATTTTACGATAGAAATTGCCTTTGTCCAGTTTTTCACCGAAAATTTGTTCGTAGATGTGTTTCAATTCCAGGATCGAAAAGACTTCCGGCAGCAGTTCAAACGCCAGGGTAGTATACTCCAGTTTTGAGCGCAACCGCGCCAGCGCTGTCGCCAGAATGCGGTCGTGGTCGAAGGCAAGCGGCGACGGAATCTCACGCACCGGGAACCAGCGCACATCAAGGCTTTCATCCGACACCCGCAGACGCTGCCGGTCGGCGCGAACCAGGGCAAAATAGGCGACACTGATCACCCGCGTGCGCGGATCGCGATCCGGATCGCCAAAGGTATACAACTGCTCGATATAGATGTCGCGCACCCCGGTTTCTTCTTCGAGTTCACGACGCGCAGCGTCCTCAAGCGACTCATGCATCTGCACAAAGCCGCCGGGGATCGCCCAGAACCCTTCGTAGGGCCAGCGTTTGCGCCGCACCAGCAGAACATGGAGTTCGCGGTCGATCAGGGTGAAGATCACCACATCAACGGTGACGGAGGGGCGTTCGTAGCGCGCGGGGTCGTAGGTTTCGGCGGTTTCGTCAGTTGTGTCTGCCATCGCCGCACCTCAATTAGTGTCATTGCAACAATAACTATAGCGGCAGACGCAGGATTTGTCAAGGCAGGCGAATCGATCTTGACAGAAAACGCCGAAACTGTTACAGTATCAATGCACGCGGGAGTGGCGCAACGGTAGCGCATCTGCTTCCCAAGCAGAGGGCTGCGGGTTCGAATCCCGTCTCCCGCTCCACAAGGGCGGTACACCGGTAAACCTCGTCGCTCCTCCGGCGAGGTTTTTTCTTTTCTGAAAGACGCCATCTCCCGCACTATATCTGGTAGTCGGGCGCAACCGTGCAGTGGTCGCGCCGATCCGTCGATCTGCGTTTATCTCGTATTGTTCAGCAGCCAGACCAGTGCAACGATCAGGATGATCGCGCCACCGGCGCTCACGAGTGCGCCAATCAGGTTGATGAGCGCCTGGATGAGCACGCCGATCATCCAGCGCGCCGCTCCGATCAGAATGACGGCGAGGATGATCGTCAGCAGGATGTCGAGATCCATGGTTCTCCTCCCTTCCGTGACGCCTGAGGGATTATTCCCTCGCTTGCAGCATACCGCGTCTGCGCCCCGTGCAACCTGCGACCTGGATGAGGAGTTGCCTGCGTTCTGGCATCGTGTTGTTCAGGGAAAGGAAGCACGCGGCTCACCAGAGGCTCACCGCTCGTCGTCGGATGGCGCCCTCTGTTTGTAGACGGGTAGACAGGCGCTAAAAATGGTGTATAGTAGGCATATGCGCAATCTGCAAACCGCTCAGGAGCGTCTTCGCAGCTATGCCGCAGGTCTGACATCGACAGGTATGTGTTCACATTTCTCCTGGGAGCAAAGGCATCTTGCCCTTGTAGATGCACCAGGGTGGGATACTCTCGCTACCTGGCGCGTGTAGTATCTCAGGTGTGAACAGGTACGTCGGCAGGAGTTGCTTCGGGCGGAAATGAATGAGGGAGACGCACAATGAACAATGCTGTCGTTGCACCGATCCGCTCAACGCCGGTGATCCTGTGCGCGATGGATTTGGAGTCGCACATGGCGAATGCGGTCGAGACCGACTGTTTCGCGCTGCCGGAGACCGATTGCGCATGCCCGACCGACTGCGCTTCTCCACCGCTCACCGCCGACATCGATCCGACGATTGCGTATGCCCTGCCGATGCTCCACACCGATGCCCTCCCAGGGGGATGGGTGCTGGCGTTCAACCCGCAAGGCGCTGCGGGCGTGGTCGTGCTCGATCGGGCGGCGTGGATGCTGCTCAGTCGGTTCCGCCAGCCCCGACGGCTGGTTGATGCCGCGAGTGAGGGCGATGACTTCTGGATGGTTCATCGCGGAGTGCTGCGCCTTGCCGGGTTGGGATTGATCCAGCGCGTTGATCGACCGTCAGGCGTCCGGCGCAGAGCATCCGAGACGCTGACCGCCTGGCTGCACATAACGAATGCATGCAACCTGCGCTGCGACTACTGCTACATCAACAAGACGCCTGACTCAATGGATGAGGCGCGTGGACGGCAGGCGATTGATGCGGTGATCCGCTCTGCTGTGGCGCACCGGTTTCGGCGGGTAAAACTGAAGTATGCCGGCGGCGAGGCAACCCTTAACCTGCCTCTTGTCATTGTGCTGCATCAGTATGCGCGCGATTGCGTAGCGCAGCATAATCTTGCCCTCGATGGAGTGGTGCTCAGCAATGGTGTGGCACTCGGCGACCGCCAGATCCGTCAGATCCGCGACAGCGGGTTGCGCTTGATGATCTCGCTCGACGGCATCGGTGATCTGCACGATGCGCAACGGCGGTTCGTCAATGGACGCGGCTCGTTTGCCCACGTGGCGCGGACGCTCGACCGGCTGGCGCAGCATGGCGTGGTACCGTCACTCTCGATCACCCTGTCGCGCCGCAATCTCGCCGGACTTGCTGAAACAGTCGCGTATGCGCTAGATCGGAAGTTGCCGTTCTCGCTGAATTTTTACCGCGCGAATGACTATGCCGCCGCCTATGCCGACCTTGCATTCGACGAGGAGGAGATCATTGCGGCGATGAAAGCGGCATTTGCCGTGATCGAACAGCGCCTGCCGCCGTACCGTCTCTTCGACGCCCTGCTCGATCTGGTGCGGTTCGATGCACCGCACGACCATTCCTGTGGTGTCGGCAGCTCGTATATGGTCATCGACCAGCGCGGCAGGGTGGCGAAGTGTCACATGGAGATCGAGCGCACGGTGACCGACGTTGATGCGCCTGATCCACTACGCCTGATCCGCGAAGACGCCACCGGCATTCAATACATTCCGGTTGACGCAAAGGAGGGGTGCCGGACATGCACATGGCGCTCCTGGTGTGCTGGTGGCTGTCCGGCGTTGACGTATCGCGTAACGGGGCGCTTCGATGTCCGGTCACCGAACTGTCGCATCTACCAGGCGCTCTTTCCCGAAGTGCTGCGGCTGGAGGGGTTGCGTTTGCTGCAGTACGCAGGCGGGAGTTGCCTCGAAGCGCCGGAAGCGAACACGGATTGGCACGGATATGAGAGATAAGCACGGATGAAGGTTGGTCTGAAAGAGCCCGCGTAGGCGGGCGTTGCCTTGCCTAGCCGAGGGCATATGGTCATAATCCAGTATAGCCCGCGCAGGCGGGCTTCGCCTTGCCTAGCCGAGGGCTTCAGCCCGACGGCTAGCGCGGTATAGCGGATTTATTCCTCAATCTATAGCGGATTTATTTCTCGATCTCCATTAGCCCGACGGCTAGCGCAGTATACTCCATCAGCCCCACATTGCGTCCGACGGATGTTATTCAATCAGCAACGCACGACGTTCGAGGAGATCGCGCATCGCCGACCTGCCTACCGGATAGTCATGCTCAAAAGTGCGTACCGCCTGCGCGACGATGTCTAGTTCTTCGGCGCTCAAATCCTTCAGCCGGTTATACACGCTATCCTGTCCCCGCAACCCGCCTGGATCGCTGAGAGTGTGATAATGGGGATCACTGGTCATGTACACCCGATCATACTCGAATGCCAGCGCGTAGTGACGGACTGCATAGCGCAAACAATCATCGACCGTCCGAAAATCCGCAGATCTTTCATCGACGAACGACGCAGCGATCCTGGCATACTCCTGTGCGACATCTTTCGCGTTTCCCGCTGACCGGTCGGGACGCTGATAATGGGCGAAGAGGCGGTGGCCGATCAACATATGGATGCGCGCAAGCTGGTTGAACACCTGGGGATTCTGGATGCTCCGGTCTCTGGAAACTGGTATCCTATGACGGGTGATCAGATAGTGATCGGGGATCGCTTCACGTGCTGCGACCAGACCCTTCTCGATGATCTCCAGCCGTTCTCCGTTAGAACCGGCGTAGGCGATATTGACCCAGGCGTCCACCTGACGGAAGACATTGTTGGTCTGGCGTGCAAGGTCGGCGGCGCGTTCCAGCGCCTGCACACTCTGCTGCAGCAGCGTGTCGAGATCGTCTTTTAGCGACAACGGATGATCGCGCTTTATCCTGATGAGATCGCGCAGCGCATGTCCTTTTTCGATCAGCGATTCGATCTGGCGCGAACGATCACCTATCGCTGCGAAGCGTTCATAGGCAGCATGCGCATAGTCGTGCGCCTCGCGCAGAATCTGTATCCGTTCGGCGGGATCATCGTCGCGCCTCACCGACCGGCGCAGCACCTCGGCAAGGTTCCGCAGCGCCAGCCCCTGTCCCAGGCGGTACTCGACCGCCTGGAATAATCGCAGCGCACGCTCGGCATTGACCTGTGCAAGCGTGTAATTGCCAGCATAGACAAGGACGAGTGAGAGGGTGGCGTAACTTAAGCCGATCAATGCAGGTGCACCCAGTTTCTTGCGGATCGCAAGACTTTCCTCGACCAGCCTCTGGCCATCGGCAAAGCTTCCTTCCTCGCTCTCGACAAATCCGAGATTGTTCAGCGTCCATGCCAGACAGATCGGCACATCGACCTGTCTCCAGCGAGCAGCGGCACGACGGTAGGCGTCGATTGCCGGACGTACCTGCCCGCGCACCCGTAACCCGAATCCGCGGGCATGGTGCGCCAGCGCCAGCAGATTTCTGGCGTGCCAGCGTCGCACCTCTGATTTATCAGAAATGATTGGGCTCAGGATCTGTTCGGCTGTATCCAGCAGGCAATCGGCGCGCTCAAGGTCCTGATCCTCTTTGCTGGCGCGTCCAAGCCGCGCCAGCGCTTCCCAGATATTGAGCGCCGCTTCGGTCGATCCACCGGCGGTTTGCAGCGTATGCGGCTCTTCCTGGCGCAGGCGCTGCGCACACTGAATGGCGCCAGCGTAATCATTCTCCCCATACAGGCGCACAACCGGGCGAATTGTCGCAACACCCAGGACTACATCTCGTTCCAGACCATCAATGAACGATTGCTGTCCTGATGGGTCGCGCTCGTCGAGGAAGACCAGCAGCTCCGCCTGGATCTGAATGTCGAGCATGGTGTTACCAGTGAATGTCGTGTAGAAACTCAGGCGGACATACTCCCGAAATCCGTCGAGCGGATCGAGCCGCAGGGCGTAGTACATGCGTTCAACCAGCAGGTGCTGAATCTTTTGCTGCACACCGCCAATGCGCGCGTGATCGAGGTGCGGCGTCACCTGGGCGAAGCGACGTGTCTGCTCAATCGGGGCGTACAGGTCATCGAGTTGTTTGTTGTACTTGTCGATCTGTTCCTGGTACCACTTAATAATCACCTTGTTGATACGCTCCGCTTCGGGTGCATCGTCCGGCGCGCTGTAGATCTGCCGCGACAGGATAGTGTACATCTCGTCGTGCAGGAAGTAGCGACCGCCGCGCACCTTGATGAACGACAGACGCCCAATATTCTCGAGACGTTGGCGCGCGTCATCAACCGGAATGTCAAGCAGATGCGCCAGCAGCTCGTCATCAACGCCTTTTGGCGCACGCCCCAGCATAGGGAGGGTATCCCGGATGCCTTCAGCGCCCATCATACGCTCGACGATCTGCCGTTCAAGCTCATCACGCGCGCGCACAGGATCGGTTTCGATGTCGAGGGTGTCGGGCAGTTGCCCAAACCCGGCGATGCTGATGTAATCCGCCAGCAGCGCCAGCATAATCGGCGCGCCGCCGGAGCAGCGGTACACCCGCTCCCTGCGCTGTGGTGTCAGACTGCGCAGCGTGTCCGCAACTGCCTGCTCACCCGCCTGTTCAGCCGCTCGCGCTACCGCATCTAGGTAGTCGTTTGTTTCCTCCAGCGTGAACGGTCCCACTTCGATGGGTGTCAGACGAATTGCCGGACGTTGCTCGAGGTCTGGGAAGAGATGGCGAATCTGGTTGCGACCGGCGACCAGAACGGTGACGTTCCCCCAGTCGGGCAATGTCTCGACCAGCCACTGCCAGGCTGCGGCCACCTGAAACGGCGGACGTTGCCCGGTAGCGCCGTAGGCGATACGCTCGAGCGTGTCGAGCGCAAGAACGACACGCTGCGACTGCGAGAAGCGGTTGAAGTCGTTGATGAATGCCTGCAATGCATCCTGTGTTGCTGCGGCGATCTGACGCACATCCCCCGATGTCTGCGCTTTGGACTGCTGCTCACGTTCCTTCTCAAAGGTGCGGAAGGGACCGCCGTCGGCAACACCCAGTGAGGTGTAGATTGCACTGGCAAGCGCGAGACTGCTGTGATACCGGATGTCGTACAGATCGACCGACTGCTGCGCCAGGAGAACACCGGGTTTGCTCCGCTTGAGCGTATCGTTCAGGATGCGCGTTTTGCCGATGCCGCCGGGACCGTACAGCGCAATAACGGACGGTCCTGAAGCGTCAGAGAGCGCTGTATCGATCTGTTCGAGGATTGCCCTGCGCCCGATCAGGTCAGGCGTCGCCCACGCGCCGGTGTAGCGTTCCTCCTCGTTCATAGGGACCTCCCCCTTATTCATCGGAATAACCAGCGTCTTCCCCCAGGACGCCGCGATGGTATGCGGCGCGCTGATCGAAGTACCCACGGCTGCCCGGATACTTCTGTGCCCATTCTGCGTACAGGTCTGCCGCACGCTTGTGTAGACATCTCCAGACGTCCTTGCGTTGTAATTTCAGGTACTGTTCGAGCACGATGCGAACCGCTTCGTCGAGAACGTACCGTTTATCCTGCCAGCGCACCAGGTTGGTTTCGATGAGGCGATCGCGCAACTCACGCATAGCCGACATTGAGTATTCTGAACCTTCCGGTTTTGTGTTACGCAGCGCTGCCAGCAGATAGGGCATCTCGTTTTCGCGGAACCCATCTTTGAGCACGCACAGCGCATTGAAAATGTCACCCAGACTGTGACGCTGGTCTCCTGGCACGACCTCCAGCAGGCGGCGCGCGACCTCTTCCAGAACCTTGGCATCGATGGGCTCACTGTCGAGCGCCTGTGCGAGACTCTCATCCCCCGGCATTCTGTCGAGTGCCTGACGCACGAATGCGCTGGCAAGCAACTCATTCGTCAGCGGATACCCGCCACCCAGATCGATCACCTGCTGTGCAAACCGTGTAAGCGCCTCATTGGACAGACCGGCGACCGCAGGCGGGAGATCGGGTGCGTTGCTGAGTGATCGTCGTATCTGCTCGGCAACCTGTTCGGTGGAGAAGGGGGTGAGCGATTGTTCTTCACGTTCGGTGCGCAGATAGGGCGACTTCCAGAGGTACGGGCGCCCACGGCCCGTCATGACAATCAGGACACGCGGCAGCGCTGCAAACGCGGCGAGCAGGTATCGTTCCAGATGATCTAGAAAACTCCAGTTCGTTTCAAAAACAGAGTCCAGAATCAGACAGATCACCAAGTGTGGTTCTGATTCCAGCTTCTTCTTGACATCTTGCGCCAGCCATGCGGAGAGATCGCGCACTGGCGCGTAAGGAGCGCGAACGACATCGAGTTGTTCTGCAACCCAGGCGACCAATTTCTGGAGCAGCGCTTCGTAGTACGTCTCATCCTCCCCGGCGATCCTGTGCACATCATCGTGGGTGATATGCCACTCTCGTTCATCAACCGTCAACCCCTCAGGCGGCGGTGTAAGGCTGACCAGCAGCGATACAATGCGATAGTCTGGCAGCAGGTGGGGCGCCGCTTCTCGCAAAACAAATCGATGGAGATGCAATGCCAGCCAGCTTTTGCCCAACCCGCGTTCACCACGGAACACGATCGTTCGCATCTGTTCGGAGTCCCCACGTGCAATGTTCTGAAGCGCATTGGTCACCGTCTTGATCTCGTTCTCACGGTTGACAAAAAGATTCAGACGGTAGACCGGCGGATCGGTCAGTGCCATATCATCCTCCCTTTTACTCAATGGAGGGCGCCGGGCGCGATGCGCGCCTGCGTCCCTCCAGGATCGACGACGACGATCCTTAGACACGCGATGCGAGCGGTTGCTGCGCCGCGTGATGTCGATACCATGCGATGGCGTGATGAATGTCATCTTCATCGAGTTGCCCTCCGTTTTCCAGTCGCGCTGCATAGCGCAGCAATGCCTGCCGGGTCACCTGGAGCGCAACGCGCGGCAGGGGCGGCAGGTTCGCCACAATCTGGCGTTCGACATCGGTCAGCGCTGGCGTGCTGATGGCGTCAAGCGACTCGAAGCGTTCTTCAGATGCGGCAGAAATGCGCTTCCGCAGCATACTGACCAGCAAATCGTGATTCCAGACAATATGAGTCACACGCGCAGCAATGGTATGGTGATGAAGATAGCCGGTCACAGCCGGTTCCATGAGATCGGGGATGAACAGTTTGATGAAGGTGTTTGACCGGGCCCATGCTTCAGCACGATCAAACAGGTCAAAGACCCACCTTGCCGCAAATTGCGCATCTGCCTGGTTCTCGTACATTGCGTCAATGCCATCGATCAGGAGGAGAATATGGCTGAACCCAAGCGCACCGGTCACTATCTCGACAAACGCTTGAAATATATCCTCCACCTGCCCGCGCATGGCATTGACGCCGGGATCTGCCAAAGCGTCGCAGAACAGGTGTAAGACATCAGGCGGCGGCGGTGCGGTGAGGGCATACGTTCGTTCCAGCAGTGGGGTTAATCCTGCAGGAGTGCCGGTTTCGCGCAGCACGGTCAGGTAGTAATCAAGTGGTCCGGGCAAACCGGCGCGCAGAATGGCGGCGGTCGCCCGGATGGTCGCGTCTGATGATCTGAGCAACCGCTCCGGACGAAATGCCAGCCCGGTGAGCAGCGCGCAGGTTCCGGCTTCGAGCAGCAGATGCAGATGCTGTGTGGCGGTCGGCGGTTTACCCGTCAACGGCGCCATGCCCAGGTTGTAGGGCAGCGGGAACGGATACGTTCCGCCGATGTCGAACCAGCACGTCCGGGTGACGGCAACGCGCATGGCGGTTTTGCCGCCGCCCGGTGGAGCGACGATGATGGTCGGTTTATTGTCCAGTGCTACACGGAATACGTCGAGGTGAACAGTGTATTCGGATAGATGAGGATCACTCGATGCTTCCAGATGAACATACGGGTCGAACCGCAGACCGATACGCCTAAACCAGTCAGCAGGTGAGGGAGTACGCTTGTCAGGATCATCGTTCTCGTTCGCAGTAGTCATACTATTGTCCACACATGTCAACTGTTTGTAGCGGCGCTGTGGCGTGTGACGCTGCGCTATCGAGAAATGGCTTTTTCGCATCAGAATGACGTAGAACGTGTGTTCACCAGAGCTAGTCATAGGAGACTAGGCTAGCATACCATCTGTACGTTTGCACCTGTCCTTCAAGCCGGTTACAGAATGCTCAGAATTATCTCACCGCACCCTCACCAACCGGTTTCCGACGGGCGCCGGAGTCAAACAAATGTTTTACAATCTGCAGGACGAGAGCAGGAGTAGATCGTTTCAGATAGCATGTTCCAGTTTGACGCCCCACCCGCGATCGGTAAGAATGTAGATCGGACGGCGGGGATCGGGTTCGATGATCCGGCGCAGGCGCAGGATGGCGTTATCGAGCACGTTGCTCCAAGCATTGGGGTCTTCCCAGCCGTGGTCATCGTGGGTGCGCGGCTCTTCGGTTCGACCCAAATAGGCGCGGTAGTAGAGTTCACTGCGCGGCACGCGCCGTGAGCGATTCTCGTAAAGGTAGCGGAGCAGACGGTAGGGGCGCGGCTGCAACCCGCTGACCTCGGCATCACCGATGAAGACGCGATCGGTTGTGAGGTCGATGGAGAGAAGGGGCGGGTGGGTGCGTTTAAGCGTATGCCAGTCGTTCTCTGAAAGTGGATGCGATGCACCAGATGTTGCAAAGGCATCGACCAGAGGACGGATGAGCCTGAGCCATCCGCGCGGTGTGCCGCCACCGTAGCGTTGCAGCCAGTTGCGTATGTCCTGATCCGCAACGCAGAGATCGCTCAGGTGCAGCGATGGTCTGCCGATCTTGGCTGCGATGTGACGTTCGGTGATCACCATCAACTGTTCCGGCGTCCAGGTGAGGGTATCTATCTCAATGCGCCCTTTGACAACGCCCCAACTGCGGGCAATATCCGGCGCCAGCGAGCGCGGCGCGAACATCTTAATCGCAAAACCGTTCAAATCGAGGAGTTCAAGTGTTGAGAGCATCGCAATCACCAGGTCCGACAACGGCGCGGTTGATCCCCTAAGCCACGGCTCGAACCCATCGATCATCACCCACACGCCATGCATACCGATCCGCCGGAGGGCGCCGGTCAGGTGGGCGATGATGCGTTGTTCGGTGGCATCGGGGTGCAGAATCGGCGCTGCCGGGTCGGACAGCAGGCGCCGACAGAGCGCTTTGCCTTCTTCGGCAGCAGATTGCTCCTCGATGACTGCCAGCAGATGCTGCCGGTCCTCGCCGATATGCGCCTGAAGAAACCAGTGGAGCGACATCTGGACGGTCGGCGGCGCGCGGTGAAACAGATTCGGATGGCGGATGAGGGTGGTGAGCAGCGTGGTCGCACAGGCGTGCAGCGCCTGGCGCACGAAGATGCGCACTGCCGGGCTGCCGCGAACGTCTTCGATCAGTTCCGGCTGCCAGGTCGCCACCAGGTGCGTTGGCGGTGCGTTTTCCGGCGCAACCTGGCGGGTCAACGCCAGACGCAGCGCCGTCTTTCCCGAACCGCTGTCGCCAACGATCACCAGTGAGCGCATGCCGGTATACGCTGCATAACGGGTCGGCTCGACGAACACAAGTGGTTGGAGGTACGGTTCGCGCTCCGCTGCCAGGGTGTCGAGCGCTTCGGCGGCAATGAGCGGGTTGTGGTGATCCTCGTGTTCTATCATCTGAAGTCGTTTTCGTTGAGAAAACGATACGCCGGGTCGTTCTGATCGAGGTATACCGCCAGGTGATGTGCCAGCGCGCGCCGGAAGACGGTCAGACTGCGTGCGAATGAGCCGCGTGCATGCTTCAGGATGTCCATCACAAACCCTTTTTCGTCTGCTGAAGGATCGCTCAGTTTGACCAGCTCGACCAGCTGCTGCGCTGGTCCTTCTGCAACAACAACCGCACTATCCAGTAGCGACAGCAACTCCTGCTCTGACCAGCGCAACCTGATGCCACCGGACTGCCCGAACCCGCCTGGATATGCCGATGGCGTGAACAGCGTGCATACAATACTGGCACGGTGCAGATCGGGAATCAATCGGGCGAACTGTCTGGCGCGGTCATCACCGACATCATCGATCACGATCAGGCGCGTTTGCTCGATACCCGGCGGTCGGATCGTCAACCACTCCAGCACCGTCCTGACGTCCGGTATTGTCGGTGTAGCGTTGGATAACAATTCGTTGAGACGATACAGCAGGATTTGGCTGGATACGTCGTCTTTCAAACCCTTATTTCGGAGACGGCGCCGAAGCGCCGACAGCGAACCACCGATCCAGCGCATCCACTCCGCCAGCAACGCCTGTTCACCTTCCGGCAGCCAGAGCAGCAATCCCGGCTGTTTCGCTAGCGCGGTGCACCACCTCTCACCGACTGCGCGTCCGATGAAATACGCTATGTCACCATAGGTTGCCGGATCAAAATCGGACAGAGCGACCGGTACTGGCAGGCAGTATTCGGTTGGTTTGCAGAGTTCATTGTAGAGTGCGATTGCAGCAATCCAACAATCGAATTTACTGCCGACGATAGGTGTGCGCGCCTGTATTATAGCCTGTCGCTGATCGCCGGGTAGCGCGATTCGTTCCCAAAACTCTCTACAACCTTGCAATTCTTCTGGATCGAATGGGTTTACCGAGAATTCATTCGTTTCCAGCCAATCAGCGACTGGTTTAGTCCGAACGATGTTCTTTGAAGGTGGAGTGAACAACAGCCATTCGTAGGTCAGGGGTAGTTGATCGACTAGGCGTCGGCGGACGCGCGGATCGGTAACCGCCAGGTCGCTTACTTCACGCATGCCGGGGACATCGCCGGGCGAGCTAATTACCTGTACAAGGTATTTTCTTCCTTCCTGATCTTCAGGAAGGGACGCTAGCATCTCCATCACTGCGACTGCAAGCTCAACTGCGACTGTAAGTTCATGGGTTTCCTTGAAACGATCCAGAAGTTTCGCACACATACGGAGCGAGGTTTCTGTGCTCTGTCGATCACGTACTGGCGGCAACGGTTCGGCAACGTCGCGGAAGACCTCTGGATGCGCCAACTTAAGCAGCTCGAATATGCCTTTCAATCGTCTGTTGTCTCCTGCATGGTGGTACTGGGCGGCCTCACGCAAAAGATGCATGACCCTCTCTTTCATAGCAGTGCTGGTCAACTGTGCACGCTGGTCTTTAAGGGTCCTATCCAGTTCGCTGCGTGCCTGATCCTCCCAGTTTCGGCTCGCTTCATGCTCGAGTGTTTCGGCGGCAAGATGCCATTCGACAAGATCGCGGTCAAAGAGATCACGTATTTCGCGAATGCGCTCAGATTGCTGATCCAATCGCTCCTGTTGCTGGGCTAATCGCTCCTGGCGTCGCTCGTTGCGTCGCTCATTGCGCACCTGCCATCCTATGCCGAACACAGCCGATGCGATTGCCAGCCCCACACCTGCGTCGCCGAAGAACCGATTCTTGAATGCCTGCCAGAGGAAAGCTGCCTGTGTTTCATGCGCAATCCTGATCTTTTCTGATGCACTCTGTCCAGTTGTGTCACGTACTGCGACTTCAATTGTGGTTAAGTCGCCGGTGTGGTCCTCCAGGAAGCGCATGCCCAGGCGCTGCGGGCGCAGGGCGTCGTCGTCTGCCAGTGTCAGCTGCGGTACGACCGGCGCACCGGTCTCATTGGTAAAAACAAGGGCGCTGCTGCTGGAGAGTTCAACAGTAATGGTCAGCGGTGCGGCGCCAGCATCGCGTTTCAGCCAGACAACCAGTTCAAACGGTGTGGTCGTAACGGTATTGGCGCGGATCAGGCGCGGATGCCGGACGAAGAGTGTACGCCCCGGAAGTGGTACAGATGTGGTATGGTTTGCTTGGAGTGGAGCAGCGTCCTCTTCGATGCGGGCAAGAACGGCATAGAAGACAAGTGAGATCGCAATGCCGAAGAATAGCGCCAGCACGAAACGGTCTCGCCAGCGTTGCGCTCTTGCGGCATCTGCGCCGTGCCTCACCATTTCCAGGAAGATGTACAGGCAGGCGAGAGCCGTGATGAGCGCCGGGAGTATCCAGAGAGCCAGCATGATCGCGCCCTCCCCGCAGATGTACCCTCAAATATGTATCTTACCACATCAGCGCACAATCCAGAAGGGGCACAGAGTCCCTACGCCCCGGAAGAACGGGCATACATGGAGATTGAGAATTTACTCCGGTATGCGCCTCGTGCCGTCGGGCTCATGGAGATTGAGAAATACATCCGCTATCCCGCGCGAGCCGTCGGGCTGAAGCCCTCGGCTATGCGAGGCGAAGCCCCCCTGTGCGGGCTATACCGGAATAATTACTCAAAGACCATAAGCCCTCGGCTATGCAAGGCGAAGCCCGCCTGCGCGGGGTATACCGGAGTAATTACTCAAAGACCATACAAGGGGGAAGGCGCACCTGCCGCTACGGAACGGTTGCTGCCAGAAGAAGGTAGGTGATGCGTTGATCGCTACCAATTGAAATCAGGTTTTTGCGCTGCATACCGATCACAATATCATCAACTTCGAGATCGGTGAGCTGTTTGCGGAACAGTGCGTGGATGTGGTTGCGAAGAGTCGCTACCTTTGCAGGTCTGGTGACGCGGTGCTTCTAGAGATGGACGACAACAAAGGCGATGCGTTCGTTTCTTGAGAGTTGGGAAGGGTTGCTCGCGTTCTGAGATTCCTGGGAAGAACACTCCCGCACGTCTGTATCAACCGCTGCCGGGGGCGCCTGCACCTGCGCACTGTTGCCGTTCATCACCGGTGCGCTGGTTTCTATTGCCATGTAATGTGGGTGCAGTGGAATGTCCGTTTTCACCCGGTTCATGCACCGATGCGGACGGGAGCGGAGGGGAGAGATTCTTTTTGATGATCGGTATGTCGGTCACATCCTCGAAGCGATGTACCTTGACCTGTTTTGCCCGCATATGCTGGATCAGCGGGTCGAAACCGGTATCTTCCGATATAATGTGAAAGTACGCTGCAGAGTCGCGGACTGCCAGCACACCGAGGTAGAAGGCGATGTGGAAATCGAGCGCATTCGAGCCATTTCCGCTCAGTTTGATATAGGTTGCGCGCAATCCCAGGCGCTGCATTGCCGCTGCGAAGTCAACCGGGACTGATTTCTGCGCTGCGCCGACGAAGACGATGACATAGATGTTGGTCTCATTGAGCAGCGGCACGAGGTCGGGCTGGACGTTCTCGTAGTCGATGAGAACATAGTTGCGTTGTGCTGGCATACGCACGTCCTGGCGCTGAGATGGTACACAAGCTCAGTGTACCAGGTGAGATAACCAATCCATAACCAGATGAGAAACTCACGTGATGAAACCGCTCATTGAAGTTCACGATGTCGTCAAAATCTATCGGATGGGGGATGTAGAGGTGCATGCGCTGCGTGGCGTGTCACTCGCCATCGACGAAGGCGAGATGGTTGCCATCATGGGTCCGTCCGGCAGTGGCAAAAGCACCCTGATGAATATCCTGGGATGTCTCGATCAGCCGACGAGCGGAACCTACCTGCTCGACGGTGTTGATGTGGGCAGCCTGAACGATGACGAACTGGCGGCGATCCGCAACCAGAAGATCGGATTTGTCTTCCAGCAGTATATGCTGCTGCCGCGTACCACGGCGCTGCGCAACGTCGAACTGCCGCTGCTTTACAGCTTTGGCAACGGGCTTGATCGCACGGCACGCGCACGTGCGGCGCTTGAAGCGGTCGGTATGGGCGACCGCATGCACCACAAGCCGAATGAACTCTCCGGCGGACAGCAACAGCGGGTTGCGATTGCGCGCGCGCTGGTCAACAATCCACGCATTATTCTGGCGGATGAGCCGACGGGTGCGCTGGACACGAAGACCGGCGAGGAGATCATGGGTATTTTCGAGCGGTTGAACCGCGAGCGTGGCATTACCGTAATCCTGGTGACTCACGAGCATGATGTTGCCCGTCACGCCGAACGGATCATTCATATGCGTGACGGGCAAATCGCCAATGTTACAGCACGCGTGTGATCCCGTCAAACAACGCGCGTTCCTGGTTGGCGGCAGTTATGGCGTCCTCACTTCCCATCACAACGAGCGCAGCGTTTTCGCGCAGCATGTCGAGCACATCGGCAAACGTGCGGAAGTCGGCGGGAGTCGTGCTCAGCACCTCATCGCGCACCTGCTGACGATAGGCGTCATCATCCCCGACGATATGGCGCGCCATCTCGGTAAAACCCCGCGCGTCGGGGAGCTGGTACGCATCGAGTTCGGCGATGACGCCGATGATGGCACGGGTCAACTCCTTCTCGCTCAGTTCGAGCTGGCGCAAAAATTCGGCGGAACGGTCGTAGACTTCGATGGTGCGCAGCAGGTTGGGATCGCGGTACGACGTATAACTGAACATGCCGGATCGCGGGTCGAACGAGCAGAAGCTGCCGTAAGCTCCGCCCTGCTCACGGATCTGTTCCCATAGCCAGGTGGTCATCAGGTAGCGTGTCACCACCAGCGCCGAGCCGTGCAGCCGGTACCCCAGGCGATACAGACTGGCGCCTTTGGCGACGTAGTTGACATTCGCGGGAATGATCAACCCTTCCGATGGTGCGCCAGGCTGCGGGTTCCATGCCGCCAGCGCAGGTTTGCCAGCAGGCAGCCGGTCGAGGAATGCTTCGAGACGGGGACAGAACCGATCCCAACCTGCGGCATCCACAGTCACGTTGACCAGCAGGGCGCTCCGATCAACCAGCAGGGTGCGCATCCGCTCCAGTGCAGTGTATACCGTATCCCATTCCTCATCGATAGCCTGCTCGACGCGGCGCAGGAAGAGGAGGTAGCTGACCCCGCCGATCTGCTCCGCTGCCCAGTCGGCTTCGTTGAACCGTGCGCGCAGGCGTGTGTTAACGACCGTGTGACCGGCCGGGATCAGGCTGGCTTCACGCGACGCACGTTCTTCGCGCACAATCTGGCGAATGCGGTCGCGGTTGTCAAGACGGGCGGAGTGAACAACGTCGTGCAGGATGTCGAGCAGCGCATCGCTTTTCTCCAGAATTGCCTTCCCGCGCAGGAACAGCCAGGCGGCGCCATCACTCTGCCCACGCATCGCGGACGTGAACGTTTGGGGAAAGATGCCGCCGGTATCGCGCCCGATCCGCTGCGTCAAGTGGATGATGTCGTCGTGCTGCGTACCGGTTTCGAGGAGCGCACGCCCGAAAATAGTGACATATGGGAGCAACTCCTGTGGCAGCGTATGCAGGTTCATGCCAACGTCGATGTACACGATCCCGTTGGTGAAAAGGTCGTGCAGCAGCACGCGTGTTGCACTAATGCGCACCTCTTCGGTAGGCGTGGTCTTGATCTTCCGGTCGAGATCGGCAATTGTCAGACTAGGGAGCAACGCAAGCGCCTCTGGCGGATCGGGCGTCTCCTGGATCTGCTTGAGACGCGCAGCGGTTGCGGCGATCTGTTCGATCTGTGCATCATCGAGAGTAGCACGGATCGCCGCGAGGCGCTCACGCTCGGCAGCGTTCTGGCGATTGGTCAATTCAAGATCAGGCACGAGCACGACTGTTGTGCGGTGCGGATTGCGCAGGAGCCGCTCTTCGATCACGCGCTCGAAGAAGCGCCCCTCGTTGTGCAGACGCTGCTTGACTGTGCGCAGCGGTGCCTCGAACATTAACGGCGCCAGCGGATCCTCACCGTAGAGCCAGGTGTCGAGTGCGCGGAACAGCACAACCAGACCGCGTGGATACGAACCGGTGTTGTTCTCGCGCAACTGAAACTCGACCGTGTTGACTGCCGCTTCAATTGTTTGCGGATCAATCCCATCGTGCGCCAGGCGTCCGAGCGTGTCGATAATCATGTTCTCGACATCGCGCACATGTTCGCCTTTGACCCCTTTCAGACCCACGGTAAAGAACGTCTGACGCAGGCGGGCAAACCCCGAACCGGTGAGGTTCTCTCCCAGCCCGGAATCGATCAGGGCTTTGCGCAACGGGGAAGCTGGGGTGCCGACCAGCGCATGCTCCAGGATGTCAAGCGCCAGCGCTTCTTCAACATCGGGCGGATCGGGCAGGAGCCAGTTGACCGTCACCATATGTTTGTCGGCGCTGCTCGGACCGGCGGGATATGGAACCTCAAGGCGTTGCGGTTCGCGGAATGGTGGTTGCAGCGGGATCGTCGCGTCGACAGAGATGCGCTCGAAAGGTGCAAGCACGCGCTCCAGCAGGCGCAGGCGTTCTTCCGGATCATCATCGCCGTAGAAGAAGATCAGGGCGTTTGAAGGATGGTAGTAGCGCTCATGAAACGCCCTGAACTGTTCGTAGGTCAGGTTTGGAATAACTGCCGGATCGCCGCCAGAGTCGAAGCTGTAGACATGACCAGGGAACAGCGACCGCTGTACCGCAACATAGAGCACCCGGTCGGGCGAAGCATTAGCGCCCTTCATCTCGTTGAAGACCACGCCGCGGTATTCCAGCGACCCGTCTTCATTCAGTTCGTAACGCCACCCTTCCTGCTGCAACACCTCCGGCGTAATGCGCGGACGAAAGACGGCATCGAGATAGACATCGATCAGGTTGTAGAAATCTTTTGCATTTGTGGACGCAACCGGATAGACAGTTTTATCTGAAAAGGTGATAGCATTGAGGAATGTTTTGAGCGACCCTTTGAGCAATTCGACGAACGGTTTCTTCAGCGGGTACTTTTCGGAGCCACACAGGACGCTGTGTTCAAGAATATGCGCCACACCGGTTGAGTCAGGCGGCAGGGTGCGGAAGGTGATACCAAAGACCTTATTTTCGTCATCGTTGATCAGCGAGAGGAGTTCGGCACCAGTAGCAACGTGGCGATAAAGACGCGCCAGAGTGTTCAATTCAGGGATCTGCTGCTCACGGAGCAGTTCGAAGCCGTGTGTGATGTTCATTGCTGCCTCAATTCATGAATTGTGTTCAGGATTCTCAGAAATTGTACCAGATTTGGGTCAACGGCGAAGGACCGGCAGGTGTCGCATTGCTGAGAACCAAGAATCAAGAACCAAGAACCGGGAACTGAGAACCGGGAACCGAGAACCGTGCTCACCTTACGGCATTTCTCAGATGTGTTGACCATCGTTCGCGTCTACGTGTCGCATGAGGTGCGTGCTTTCGGCAGAGTGGAGATTGAGCACTTAATCCGGTATGCCGAACGAGCCGTGGGGCTAAAGCCCTCGGCTATAGAATGCAAAGCCCGCCTGCGCGGGCTATACCAGATTATTTGTTCAAAGACCATAAGCCCTCGGCTATGCAAGGCGAAGCCCGCCTACGCGGGCTATAGCGGAGTAATTACTCAAAGACCGTAAGTAGTCCGTAAACTAAGTTTCCTTGTATTTTTCATTCTCGGGATGGACTTTGGTGGAGTGGCTATTGAGCTTGGTTCGAGCGGCCTGGATGGAGAACTGCCAGTTGATCTCGATCGCCTTGGCGCTGCGCTCGTTGAACAAGGCCAACACCTCGCGGCCTAAGGTCTGGATCGATGGAATGCGCCTGTTGAGGCAGAGGCGCGAGATCACTGCGAACTCGCACTCGATCATATTGAGCCAGGAGGCCGACTTGGGTGTGGAGATGAACTCGAAACGCTCTACTAAGGCAAACGCATCTTCAGTCGGTACATGCTCATAGAAGGCACTGGCGTTGTGGGTGTTGAGATTGTCCGGTACCAGTCGGATCTTGATCGCGTTTGGATACTAGGCGGCAAGTGCTTGGCAAAACAGCGTGTACCTCGTTTGGTGCGCTGTGGGTGTACCTGCGCTAGGCGCGTGCCAGTCAGCGGTTCGATTGCCGCCAGCAGCGCATACGAGCCAAGCTTTTCATACTCGTAGTGCTGTTTTCGTGGCTTGCCTGGCTGCATCGCCGCCGGAACGAGGGTGTCGCCGATCAGAAAGCAGGGCCGTTCGTCATAGCAGATTACCGGACAGTGCGGGTCATACGGCAGCGCATAGAGTGCCAGAATGCGCTCCATCTGGGCCAGAAAGGCCGCATTGAGTGTGCCAAAGCACCAAGTCTGCTGTCCATGGGGCTTCAGCTCGTTTTTTTAGAATTGTGCCAACCATCGTATGCGAGATCGTCGCACAGAAGCCAGCTTCGACGACTTGCTCGGCCAGGAGGCGCAAGGTCCAGCGGTCATGGCCTTCTGGTGCATCGCTCCATGCCAATGCCGTGACTTGGGCGCGCTGAGCGCCATCAATGACAATCGGACGGCCAGAACGCGGCGCATCGTACAGACAGTCCAACCCTTTGGTGCGGCAGCCGTTGCGCCAAGCGGCGACCGTGGCGTAGGTCACATCGAGCGTTTCAGCCACCGCACTCAGGGTCTTGCCGCGATCGAGTTCGAGCAGCGCGGTCGCGCGCTTGAACGTCTTGACAGCGAGCGTACCTTTGGCAAGCAGTCCTTCAAGCGTGGTGCGGTCGTTCTCTGTCAGGGTCAGGTGATCTTTACTTCATACCACCAGCCTATCCGATATCACCTCGGAATGCAAGAGAACTCAGTTTACGGATTACTAAGGAGCGCGCGATAGTGATTGCGGTCGTCCAAGGAGTGTTCAACCTTGCCCGGCAGGTTCAACCTTTGTGAGAACTGCTATTCATTACTATCCGTGCCGATCCGCCATATCCGTGCCGATCCGTGTTCTATTTCGGCTATCTAAGGCAAAGCCCTCCTGCACAGGCGAGAGCGGGATAATTGCTCCACAACCATATCGTTCAGGCACTCAGCTCGAAAGAAGCGATGCGGAGCGGCACTGTGTGGTGTCAGGGTCAGTGCAGCATCGTTCTGCAACAGGAGAGCATATGCGCGCTCGCCGACATCACTCACGCGCAGTATGCGCCTGTTCCGGTGGGCAGGAGTCGTCAGCATAGGAACAGAACACACAGCAATCGCCCGGCTTAGGGTGCAAAAGCACGCCACACTGTGGGCAGGGATACACAACAACGCACGCATTGTCAGGCATTAGCGCATCGCTGTCATTATGACAGACTGGACAATGAAGCACGGTTTCATGTTTCATACGTTACCTGCCATAACCCGCTGTTAGCGTCGATAACCTTTGCGCGAGGATCTGCCCGATCAGAAAACGGTAGATCCAATCGGCTCTGTCGGACCGCGAAATTCGAATGCGAACTGACCGAAAGCCGTCAGAATGATAATCTCACCGCTCTGAAAGATCATCCCTTCGCCCGCTACAGCGACTCCCAGGATATTCTGGTACAGCAGAGAGACCATCAGCCGTTTCTTTGCAATGATCCCCTGATCGTAGAAGATAAGCCGACGATCAGTTATGCCGACGAATCCAGTCCCAATACCTTTGCAGTCGTAGACAGCATACAGCGTCTTTCCTGGAAGCAGATACGCCACGATTTGACGGTACTGCGTTTCATTATCATAAACTGGCAACCCTGACGATACAGGACCCCTCGCTCTCTTCCTCTACTCCTGTTGCAGCACCCACGCTTCACGTGAACCCGCTTTGTTGTGCACGACAGCGCAGGTGAGACGCGGGTCAGCCGCCGCATACGGTTTTTACGGCACATCGAAAAGCATGTCACTGCCAGGTATGTGCTCAAGGGCTATGCTATGCTTATACGCAGCACGCCAGAACATAATGTCCGCGTTTTTTACCCCATGCCGCACGTCAGGAAACGTCTCACGATGGATGTCTGCAGGCAGGTTTCGTCTCTCAATAGTACGCCTGTGAGCAGTCAACCGATTGACCGCAGGCTATTCCGGGGTTATAATGCGCCACATAACGAGTAATCCCCGCAAATGCCCGATGCGCATTCTGATTGTCGATGACAATCGTGATATTCTCGATCTCGTGCAGCGTGTTCTGCTGGCAGAAGGGCACGAGGTCATTACTGCCCGCAATGGGGTGGAAGCGCTTCAGCGCGAAGCGAAGCATACGCCTGATCTAATTGTGCTCGACATCAACCTGCCCTTTCTGGATGGATGGGAAGTCTGTCGGCAGATCAAGGCGCGTCGTTCCGTTCCAATTATTATCCTTTCGGTGCGCGCCGAAGCAGTTGATCTGGAACGCAGCCGCGCTGCAGGCGCCGACGATCATGTCCTCAAACCGTTCGATCTCGATGACCTGGTCAACCGGATTACCCGCCTAACAAACGCGCTTCCGGGATAAAAGCAAAGGCGCCAGAGAGACAGAGCAGGTGATGGTCTCTCCAGCGCTCCCCTATACCTGAACCACTGACCGACTCAGGTGCGCCATTTGCGACAGTGGATGATTGTCCCCTGACCTTCAGCGGATTTGATATCAAATTCATCCATCAGACGCTTGGCGCCAGGCAACCCCATACCCATGCCGCGGGACGTACTGTAGCCGTCCTGCATAACGAGGTCGATGTCGGCGATGCCGGGTCCCTGGTCTTCACAGATAATTTCGATGCCTTTGCGTCCACCGCGCTCGATCTCACGAATTGTCACCGTTCCGGTACCCGCGTAGAGAAAGATGTTCCGCGCCAGTTCACTAACAGCGGTCGCAATGCGCGCCTGATCGATCGCACCAAAACCGAGCGCCTTCGCAGTATCACGAGCCAGGGTGCGAGCGATCACAATATCGAGGTCGCTACGGATCGGTGCAACCTTAGCCTGTGCCATCGGCGTCCTCCTCAGCCTGTCTGCGGAGCATCGCCAGACCCTTCTCGAGATTGAGAGCGGTCATCACACCGGTCAACTCCAATCCCAGTTCCACCAGCGTGATCGCTACTGCCGGTTGAAGCCCGGTGATGACCACTTTCGTCCCCATCAGACCAGCCATTGAAGCGATATCACTGATCAGACGCCCGATGAAACTGTCGACAACATCGACAGCAGTGAGATCGACAATCAAGCCGCGTGCTTTGGTGTCGTAGATCTTCTGGAGCAGATCATCTTTGAACTGTACGGCTGAGGTATCGTGCAACGCCACCTGAATGGAAGCGATAAGCACGTCGCCTATTTTGAGAATGGGTATCCTGAGGCTTTCCAACGAGACCTCCTACACCCTTGTGGGAACATCCCTGGAACCAGGAAGTTGCCAGAGAAGACGGTTGCCAACAAAATGACACTCGCTGAACGCAATAGACATCAATTGCCATCATCGTGCCCGACTGCACACAATTATAATCCAGGAGCACTCTGCCCGTCTATGCACTAACAGTCCCACTATGCAAATGAGTATATCTTTCGCCCATATAGTATACTACCGCTGGAAATCAGTGCATTACCAGAGATTGCCATGTCAGCCATCACGCGCGATTTTACTGCGACCACATTTGTTGTTCACGAACGACGCACGCTGCTATTGTTGCATCGCAAACTGAATATGTGGCTTCCACCCGGCGGACACATCGACCCGAACGAATTGCCGGACGAAGCGGCCATTCGCGAGGTGCGCGAAGAAGCCGGACTTGAGGTGGAACTGCTGACGACCGGCAGCATGCTCGGCAACGTTCGTGTGCTTCCGCAACCGTACTGCATCTTGCTGGAAGATATCGCGCCAGGACATCAGCACATTGATCTGATCTACTTTGCGCGGGTACGCGGCGGCGTGCTGAGTCCTTCTGAACGTGAGACTCGAGCCGCGCGCTGGGTGACATGGGAAGAATTGGATGCGCCTGATATTTCCGAAGATATTCGCGAGTTGGGACGGCGTGCCATCGAACTGTGCAGTTGAACTAACGAACCGACGCTTTACGTTGCTTGTTGCTAGACACCGCGGGACACCCAGAGGAACTCGCCTACCGTTGCTACCTCTCGGTCCTGGCGGGGTTCAGCAAGTATCTGCCGCCCCGCGGTGCATTTCACATTATATCGTGTCCACTCTTGCTGCGCAACTTACGGCATTTCTCACAAGGGTTGAACCAATGGACGGGGTTGAGCATTCCTGGAGTCACGCGCCCCACGCGGCGACTGAAATGAATTTCGGTCACGCTTCGCCGGAAGCGGGCACCTCGCGCGACACGGCAGACCCGGACAAGAGTCAATGTATCTGAGAACTGCTATAACTGTTCAATCGCGCATGCTCTCGAGCGCCAGCGCCACTGCCCCGATTGCCACACTATCGGCACCCAAAATGGCGGAGACCACCTGCACCGGTCGTTCGACCGCTTTACCAATATAGGTGTGCATCCGTTCCCGAATAGCGTTGATGAACTCCTCGCCCCCGTTGCGCGCCACAACCCCGCCGATGACCACCATCTGCGGGTCGATGAGTGCAACGATCTGAGCAATCCGTACTGCCAGCACATCAATGGCTTCGGCGACAACCTGACGTCCCACAGGATGATCGCTGAAAATGTCGCTCAACAGGTTTGTGTGGAAACCGAGTTCCGCAGCGCGACTCAGCAACCCCTTGATCGATACGTGCTCCTCCAGCGTTTTGGGGGGTTCACCAGGACGGGTCGGATCCACAGGACCAATAACTGCATGACCGATCTCTCCTGCAGTTGTCGTTGCGCCATGGTATAGACGCCCATCGAGCACCAGACCCGCGCCGACACCGGTGCTCAGGTGAATGTACACCATGTGCTGGGTGTCACGCCCAATGCCAAATGTGGCTTCTGCCAGAGCAATCAGGTTGGCATCGTTATCGACAACACACGAGGCGCCAAAAGCGTTCTCGAGCGCTTCACGCAGCGGGTAACGTTCCCAGCCGGGCGCATGCGGGGAGAGCAGGACGATGCCATGACGCACGTCCACTGGTCCGCCGAAACCGGCGCCAACCCGAACCAGGTGTGCGGAGGTGACACCGTGCGCTGCCATTAACTCATTTCCTAGATCGATGGCGCCCCCGACCAGTTCTTGCGGCGATTCGTTTGCCGGTTCGCGATGCATCGCATGAAAGGTGTGCCGGCTAAGATCTACCAGTGCTGCCCGCAATCCGTAGCTGCCGATATCGAAACCAAGGACGCATCCCTGACCGCCGAGCAGACCCCAACGGTTTTGTCTTAATCGCTCCTGGATGAGCGACGTCGGATCGAGCATGGCAACCTCCTGCGATAGCGCAACAGTGCGAGCGAGTGCGGCTTGGAAACGCAATTATAGCACAGTGAACCATGCTGCGTCATATGTCATATGACCATTCTGCTCCGCTGTCATCTGCGTTGCTGCGATTCGCTGTCTGGTGCTGCCGTGATCGCGCGCCAAGCCATCCGGCAACGATCATCATAAGAACGCCAACGCTTATCCTGATGGCAATCATTGGTGAAGCGGCGATAGGTGCAGACGTTATCGTACCTGGGGGAGAGACCGTTGCCGACGGTGTGATAGAGAGAGTAGCTGAAGGAGTAAGCAGTGCGCCATATTCTGTCCGTTCTCCCGACACAACGAACGGCGCAGCAGTCGGTAACCCACCCGGCGCCCAGGCAGGCAGACGGTTGTAGGGGCGACGTGTGACGAGGGGTGTGACGCTCTTATTTCCATGCCCCGGTCTGCCGGTCGATGGCGACGCGATTGTTCTCGAATCAGGTAGGGCAGCGCTGCCCGTTGATGTTACGCGGGTCGGTGACAGGGTACGGGTCGGTGATAACGTGCGGGTCGGTGACAGGGTACGGGTTGGGGAGAAGGTTCGAGTTGGTGACGGTGTGCGGGTCAAGGTTGGTATCTTCGTTGGCGAGGGCGTCCGCGTCGCCGTCGGTTCGATGCCTGCGGCAGGTTCGCGCGTCGGCGAGGGGGTGCGGGTCGGCGACGGCGTCCGCGTCGGCGAGGGCGTCCGCGTCGGCGAGGGGGTCCGGGTTGGCGTCGGTTCGTCGGCGGCGGTCGGATTGTCGGTCGGCGAGGGGGTGCGGGTCGGCGACGGCGTCCGCGTCGGCGACAGCGTGCGGGTCGGTAAGGGAGTCCGCGTTGCTGTCGGTTCATTAGTGGCGGTCGGATCGTCGGTCGACGAGGGGGTGTGGGTTGGCGAGGAGGTGCGGGTCGGTGACGGCGTCCGCGTCGGCAAGGGGGTCCGGGTTGGCGTCGGTTCGTCGGTGGCGGTCGGATTGTCGGTCGGCGACGGCGTCCGCGTCGGCAAGGGGGTCCGGGTTGGCGTCGGTTCGTCGGTGGCAGTCGGATCGTCAGTCGGCGACGGCGTCCGCGTCGGCGACAGCGTGCGGGTCGGTGAAGGGGTCCGCGTTGCTGTCGGTTCATTAGTGGCGGTCGGATCGTCAGTCGACGAGGGGGTGTGGGTTGGCGAAGGAGTCCGCGTCGGCATCGGTTCGTCAGTGGCGGTCGGCTGCGATGTCTGCGTTATTGCTGGCTCACCTATCGCGGTCGATGTATCGGAGGGCATTGACGGGAGAGGGGTATCAGTTCCAGTGACGGGCGTTGTTGGTTCTGGCGAAGGAGTATGTTCTGGTATACCGTCAGGCGTAACGGTTAGCGAGGCAGTGTCGGCGGGTGACGGTGAGGGCGTAAGCGACGACAACCCAGGCGGCATGTTCCATTGACCTGGCGACGGATCGCTCCTGACCCAGACAGCGCCAGCATCCGGGATGCGCGCAAAACTTTTACCAACTGTTGCCGAAGTGTAGGGCGCAACGTCAACGGGAACGCCAGAGGTGTCAAGCAGCGTCGCTGCATCCGTGCCGCTATTGTTGAGGATGTAGGTCTTCAGCTCGACGACCAGCAGGCTATATGGCGGAATGATTGTGCCGGATGGAATGATGGTCTGTGGTCCGCCCGGCGTATCATCATCGATCCTCCAGCCGCTCACGTCGAGTGGCGTGTCGCCGCGGTTAACAATTTCGACCCATTCCGGTCCGCTCGCAGGAGCGGGCATGAATTCGTTGATAAGTGCAACCGGAGGGTCGGCGGTGTATACCGGACCGGTGACGAACATCCACAGCAGAGCCAGGAATGTCAGCATCATGAGCGACCAGCGCATAATCCCTCCTGCTGCAAACACAGAACTTGCGTTGATGGTGCCACAGGTGCGCCTTTCACAAAAGATAGACAATTGTCCCTGTCGGGGGTGGCTGTTTGGGGTGTGGACAACAGTACGGCAATCCCCTGGCGGCGCCGAATCTGTCGGCGTAACTTTTTCGGGTGTGGTATCATCATAAAAGCGGCGGCGCAGGGATGCCGTTCATTCAATTCAAGGAGTCCGCGACATGCATAGCAAAGTTGTCATTATTGGTTCTGGTCCGGCGGGATTGACCGCAGCACTCTACGCGGCGCGCGCAAATCTTGAGCCGCTGGTGATCCGGGGGTTGCAACCGGGCGGCTTGATCGCAACGACGAGCGAAGTCGAGAACTATCCTGGCTTCGTTGAAGGAATTGGCGGCTTCGAGCTTGCCGATAATATGGAAAAGCAGGCAGCGCGCTTCGGCGCCCGCTATATGGATGCTATTGTCGAACGTGTCGATCTCTCGCAGCGCCCGTTCCGCCTCATCACCGACAGCGGTGAGGAAGTGACAGCTGATGCACTGATCATTGCAACCGGAGCGTCGCCGCGAAAACTGGGGGTTCCGGGTGAGGAACGTCTGGCAAACCGCGGTGTGTCGTACTGCGCCACGTGCGATGGTTTCTTCTTCCGTGGCAAGAAGGTGGTGGTGGTCGGCGGCGGCAATAGCGCCCTTGACGAAGGGCTCTTCCTGACGCGCTATGTTTCGGAGTTGAAGATTGTCCATCGGCGCGATGCGTTGCGCGCTGACCCGATCCTTCAGGAGCGCGCGTTCTCTAACCCGAAGATTACGTTCGTGTGGAATTCGATTGTCGAGGAAATCCTGGGGGACGATAAAGTGACGGGTGTGCGGGTGCGCAATCTGAAGACCGGCGAGGTTTCGATTATCGAGACTGACGGTGTTTTCCCGTACATTGGGCATATTCCAAACACGTCGTTGTTCAAGGGTCAGCTGGAACTCGACGAGAATGGGTACATTATTGCCGATCATCGGACGCGCACCGCGATTTCGGGAGTGTTCGCAGCAGGTGATGTGGTTGATCACATCTACCGCCAGGCGATCACGGCAGCTGGTGAGGGGTGCAAGGCGGCTATGGAAGCGACCTGGTTCCTTAGTGAACAGGAGCATGCCGCCCGAAAGTTGGCTGAACTCGCCACAACGCCAGCATAAGAAGCGAGCAGAGGTCTGGGTATGCGACGCGAATCGCCCTATCCGATGGTTCCGATCAACGAGGCGCAGCACATTATCACTGCGCATGTCGCACCGCTTGGTGTCGAGGAGATAGATGTTCTCCGCGACACCGCCGATGGTCGTGTGCTGGCGGAGGATGTCTATGCAACCGATCCGTTGCCCGATGTGCCAAAAGCGGCGGTCGACGGGTATGCGCTGCGCAGCGCCGATGGCGTTGCTCCGCGTCGTGTGATTGCCGAAGTGATCGCTGGTGCAGCGCCGGGGCTGCGCGTTGAGCCAGGGACTGCGGTTCGGGTTATGACCGGTGCGCCGGTGCCAGAAGGCGCTGACGCGGTGGTGATGGTAGAGCACACCGAGGAGCAGGACGGTACGCTGACGGTACGCCATGCGCTCAGTGCTGGCGACAATATTCATACGGTTGGGCAGGATATTGCTGCCGGTCAATGTGTGTTGACGCGCGGAACAACGCTCGGCGCCGCTGAGATCGGGCTACTGGCGACGGTCGGGCGTGTCCGGGTGCAGGTCTACCGTCGTCCGATTGTTGCTGTACTGGCAACCGGCGATGAAGTGTATGAACCCGATAGCGAGGTGTTTCCCGGCGGTGTGCGCGATAGCAATCGCTATGCGCTGATGGCGGCGGCGCGCGAAGCCGGGTGTGTGGCGGTATCGCTCGGCATTGCGCGCGATGACCTGTCTGTGCAGCGCGCTGCGATCCTCGATGCGGTTGATCGCGCCGATGTACTGCTGACCAGCGGCGGCGTTTCGATGGGAACGCGCGATCTGATCAAGCCATTGCTGGCAGAATTGGGCACGGTGCATTTTGGACGCATTGCTTTCAAGCCGGGCAAGCCGACGACGTTCGCAACCATCGACCGTCCAGGACGCGCCTCTCCGCTCCTCGTCTTCGGGTTGCCCGGATTTCCGGTCTCGTCGCTGGTTTCGTTTGAGGTATTCGTGCGTCCAGCGCTTCGCCGGCTTCAGGGGGACGCACGCCCCGAACGTCCGCGTGTACGAGTGACGCTGCGTGATCCCATCTACCCCTCCGCTGATCGCCCGGAGTATCAGCGCGCCATTGTCGGTTGGGCGGAAGGTCGCCTGGTGGCGCGCAGTACGGGTCGCCAGGGGAGCAGTCGCCTGATGTCAATGCTGGGCGCGAATGCGATGCTCATTGTTCCGCCGGGAACCCAGCCATTCCCGGCTGGCGCCGAACTCGAAGCGCTGCTCACCGGTCCACTGGCGCCGTTCAACGAATAGCCCGGCGTACCTCCGCCAGCGACATTCGTAACCAGTAGCATTTCTCAGATACATTGACCCTTGTCTGGGTTTGCCGTGTCGCGCGAGACACCTGCTGCTGGCGGAGTGTAGACCGAAATTCATTTCGGTCACCGCGTGGGAAGCACGATTCCGAGGATGGTTCAACCTCGTCCCTTGAGTTCAACCTCTGTGAGAACTGCTAAGGAATGTGCCGGACCGGTCGAAGAACTGCGTTCTTTGCGCGTCTCCACGTCGAGCGTCTGGCAGAGTCGCTCACCGGCGCCACTGCCGTTCAGGGTGCCGGTCTGCTCCGCAACCGATACACATTCGCGTATGCTTCGTCGATTACCAGATCGACCGGTATTCCGGCGACACTGTCTGGTTGCCCGACAAAGTAGACCGGACGATCCGGATACCGTCGTTGCGCCCGTTCGAACCAGGGATCATCGCCTGGTTCGACAACATCGATCCAGACATCGGGACGAACGCCTTCCACCAAGCGCAGGTAGAGCAGCGTTGTTCCCTGTTCCCAATGGGTGATGACAACCGCATCCGGCGGCAGCACGGAGAACGTCGCCGTGGCGAACTCGCGGTAGAGCCAGAGATGCTGCTTTGCCGACACTCGATAGCGCGTTGCGCCCCACCCCAGTGTCAACGCGACCAGGATGGCGATCAGCGCCACGGATCGCCAGGGCGCACGCGGTGACTGCGCCCGGCGGGTGAGCGCATCCGCGCCGACGCCGATCCACAGCGCCCACGGTAGCAGCATCGGCAGGGTAAAAACCGGTGCGTCGCCAACCGCAGGACCAAGCAGCAAAAGGTACGTCAGCGTCGCAAAGAACACCCAGGCGGATGCGCGCCAGACCCAGACGGAAGATCGCGCCAGCACAACGCACCCAGCGACGCCAGACGCCACGCCGACCGGTCCGAACTCTAACCAGAGCCGCCTTCCGACCATCTGGATGGTGGACAGCGCCGATGCAGCGTCGGGGAGCTGGAAGATGCCGCGCCGAACCTCACCGCCCGTCAGCAGATCCGCCACATCCCACCACGACTGTGGCGCTCCCCAGAAATAGTGCCGCGGCAACCCGTAATCCAGCCCGTCGAACGGACCAAAACGGGCGAACTGCACCAACGGATAGATCAAGGGGGTCGTGCCGATGAGAAACCAGAGCGCGATGGAGGCGAGAGCGATCACCGAAGCATGCAACGATAGATACGCGCCATCACGACGCATTGCTGCACCGCATCCAGCCACAAAGAGCGGAAGCGCGGTCACAGCAAACAAACCATGGTGTGTACACCCCAACCCCGCGATCAGCGCCGCAGGAGCGAGATACGCCGGCATACGGCGCGCCGGGTTTTCGACCGCGCGATGCAATGCCAGCGCCAGCGCGACGATCAGGAGCGCCAGCAGCGCGTAGATTTCGGCAAGTGTAGCGGCATTCCACAAACCTGGCGCAAACCCTAGCGCCAGTGCTCCGACGCACGCAGGCAACCATTTCCCGATAACACGCCGTGCCAGCAGCGTAAACAGCGCAACCGTCAGCGCAGCGCACAGCGCCGAAACCATGGTGACCCGCCAGGCAGGTGTACCAAACGGAAGAAGACGAGTCGCCAGATGACCCATGATTGTTGCCAGCGGATAGGTCGTCGGATGCGGAACGCCGGACAGCGTGGCGGCAAACTGGAACTCCGCCGAGTCGCCGGAAAGGACGTCGGGTGCTGCAGTAGCGCCGTACACGAGCAGAAAAACCACGAACATGAGAACGGAGAACGTCGCCGAAAGAACATGTTCCCGTGGTATCCGGAGACGTAGACAGGACGGCACCATCATGCACTGAGGGTTGTAGCGGAACAGGCGTAGAGCACCTCAATCAAATGCTGCCCGTGACGCACCAGATCAGGGAGGGGAATACATTCATTCGCGCCGAAGATTGCGCTCGACGGGCGCGCAACGCCAATCGAAGCAACAGGAATGCCGAACGCCTCGGCGAAGTAGAATAAGGGCATGGTAAACGGACCGCGTGGCAGAATGGTGAGCGGTTGACCGTGGATATATCTGCCGACGTCGCTCACCAGGCGCACGAAGGGATCATCAATAGGCGACTGGGCAGGCGGGTATCCGCCCGGCAGACGCTCGATCAGGATGTCGGGCAACCCTTTAGCGGCAAGGTGCGCCTGAAGTGCATCAACGACTTCCTGCGGATGCTGTCGCGGCACCAGTTGAAAGTCTAACCGCGCAACCGCACTGCGCGGTATCACTGGCAGATCGCTGACTGGCTCAGTGTGTAGCATGCCAATATTGCATGTTGGCAGGGTCACTTCCGAGCGCACCAGCGGTGCGCCTGTCAACCCAAAGAGAAACTGATTGACCTGCCAGGCGCCGCGACGTCCTGCTTCGTCTGCCAGCACAGTGCGCAGGATGCGATTCTCCTCGGTGGTCGGACCTTCGATGGTATCGTAGAAACCGCCGATCAGAATCTCCTCCTGATCGGTTTTGATCTGATTGAGCGCCCAGATTAGACGCCAGAGCGGATTGGGAACACTGGCTGCCATGCCAGCGGGCAACACCGTTTGCGCCTCCTGCGACCGCAGCATGAGCTGCACCAACCCTTTCACGCCGCTGTAGCAGAACGGCAGTCCGCTGGCATCGCGATCCCCTCCGCTCGCCAGGCATGCATCAGCTCTGAAGAGTGCACGGCAGTTGGCAATTAATGAACCCAGGTAGGGACTCCCTATCAGGTAGTCGCCTTCAGCCACCACAACGACACCGCAAGGCAACTCGCCTTCCGCTTCGATCACTGCAGCGATCGCGTTGAGATGCGCTGCCAGTGGTCCTTTTCCATCCGCCACACCGCGCCCGTAAACCATCCCATCTCGTTCGGCAAGCTGGAACGGGTCGTGCAGCCAGGCGCGCCAGGGACCCGGAGAAGGGGTGTCGTAGTGATGATAGAGCAAAAGGGTGAACGGTCGACGTCCGCTGCGCCATCCAATCACGATCGGTGCGCCTGGCGTTGGACGCACTTCGACTTTCAAGCCGCGACTGCGCATCATTGCCGCAATGCGCACAGCAACCATACGCAACTCATCGGTTTGACCGGTGCTACTCACCATGCGAATGAGTTGCTCCAGGTCACAGATAAGTTGATCGGTTGAGATAACGGCTGGTTCTGTCACAGGAGTGCTCCGTCGATGACGAAACTGTAACCGATTATAGCATGGAGCACAACAACTGGTTGCCGGTATTGGACAAATTGGCGCAACCCTGGTACACTCCCAGGGCGTATGATCCAACAACGACTCAGAAGCGCTGCGCGGTTGATCACGCTGCTTGCCTTCGCAGGCATCGCGCTGGCAGGTTGCACAATTGAAGGCGGTGTTCCGACTCCGACCATCGTCCCAACCATAGCGCCGATCGGTCCGATCTCCACTGGTGCAGTCATCGCTGAACGTATGGCAGAGCGCAGCGACACATGGATGATCGGGACGCTCGATCTTCCGTTGGACATTTACCCGTATCCCCAATCGGCAGCGACCCAGCGCGCAATGGCGCCGATTACCGAACTTCTGTTTCCAGCGCCGATCCTGACCTATAACTACGGGTACACTGTGACGGGCGTCCTCGAGCGTATTCCGACCCTCGAAAATGGTGATGTCGAACTGCGCAAAGTTGATGTGTACCTGGATGCGACCGGCGCGATAACCACCACAGCGACCGATGTCGTAACCCAGGTTGATCAACTAGTTATCACCTTTCGCTGGAACCCGCAACTGCGCTGGTCTGATGGCACACCCGTCACCGCTGATGATTCGGTTTTCGCCTACGAACTGGCAAAGGCAGCGCCGCCGGGCGACGCTGCAGCCGAGTTGCTGGCGCGGACAGCCGCATACGAGAAGGTTGACAATCATACAACACGCGCCATCCTGCGTCCTGATTACGTTGGCCCAGCGTATTTCATGAGTTATTGGACCCCTCTGCCACGCCATCTGCTTCGGGGCGTCGATCCAGCGCGGGTGCGCCAGAGCGAGTTCGCGCAGCGTCCGGTCGGGTACGGTCCCTACGCTCTTGTTGAACGAACTTCTACCGAACTGCGCTTTGAGCGCAATCCGTACTATTTTGGTCCGACACCTTCCGCGTCACGCCTGGTGATTCGTAATTTCGCCGATCTTGAACTGTTGCGCGCCAATCTGCTCAACGGCAATCTTGACCTGGGATTTGCCGATCGTATTCCGCCAGCGATTCTGGATCGTTTTGATAGCGATGCAAGCGAACAAACATTGCAGGTGATGACCGTCCCCAACCCCATCTGGGAGCATATTGTGTTCAACCTGGACGTTCCAATCCTTCAAGACATTCGTGTGCGGCGCGCAATCGCATATGGCACGAACCGGCAGGCAATCGTCGATGCGCTGTTCGACGGACGGACGCCGGTACTGGACAGTTGGGTGCTGCCAGGTGATCAACTCGCCGCTCCGCCTGACCTGTTAACCCGCTATCCCTATGATCCGGATCAGGCGCGACGGTTACTTGAAGAGGCAGGGTATACCGATCCTGACGGCGATGGCATCCGCGCCGCCGCCGACGGGGTCACGCTAACGCTGCAATTGCTGACCACCCAGGGGAGCGCCGTGCGTGGCGAGATTGCCCGACGATTCCAGCAGGATATGCGTGCCCTCGGCATTGAGATTGAGATCAACGAAACACCGTCCGAAGAGATGTTTAATGCCGACGGTCCTCTCTACCTGCGACAGTTCGATCTGGCGCTCTTTGGATGGATTGCTGGTGCGGAGCCGGGTGGATTGCAACTCTGGAGTTGTGCCGCGGTTCCATCTGAGAGCAATGGGTATCGTGGCGAAAACTTCGCCGGTTGGTGCTTCCGCGATGCTGATCGCGCTGTGCGAATTGCTGATACAACCCTTGATCCAGTCGAGCGCGCAGAAGCATATCTGCGTCAGCAGCAACTCTGGACACAGGAACTGCCAGCGCTGCCCCTCTTTCAGCGGTTGAGCATTATCGTGGCAAACCCCAGCGTCCAGGGGCTTTTGCCCGATGCTCTTGCCCCCGTGACGTGGAATGTAGCTGCGTGGAAGCGGAAGTAAACGCTTCCAATGCTTAATCTCCGGCGCTTATCTGTTGCAACGTCTCCTAACGACTGTAAAAAACGAACACAATCACCATCGCGTGCCGCGCCTGATTCCAACCTCGCAGATACGTTGCCAGCAGGAGCGGACATGATCAGCAAACTGACAATGCTGACAATAACCCGTGTTCACTCGCCGGTGAAAGCCAATAGGGCGCCATATATCAGCGCGCTTGCGCCAATCAGGGTGCAGATAGTGATGAAACTCCGCCGCTGAGTGATGGTGAAATACCATGCTTCCTTTCGGTTGAGGAGGGATGCTGAGGCAGATAGCACTATATTTTCTAAGTATCGCAAAGAAGGAACCGTTTCGCAATCACGAACCCACGTCCTGCACCCCTGGTATCGCGATACTATCCACAATAATCTCTTACACATCCACAGATTATCCACTTCACCGATCTCGCATGGGTGTGCTATACTTGCACTGTTGACGCCGACGATACCTGCTGTGCGTTCGTTGTTATGTTGAGCCGCCGCATTCTGATGCGTTCTGACTGACACCTGCCCGAAAAGGGATCAGCATATGCTGCTTTGGAAGGTATTGTCTGGTTGAATCGTCAATTCCAGGTGTAAAGCATTTAATCTGTATATCGCCAGGCTTTGCGGAGCACTCCTATGAACGATTTTGTCCATCTGCACGTCCACTCTGAATACAGTCTGCTCGACGGCTACGCTGCCACGAGCGCTATCGCTGAGCGCGCTGTCGAATTGGGGATGGACAGCATCGCCCTGACTGACCATGGTGTGATGTATGGCGTCATGGAGTTCTATGCCAACGCAAAGAAAGCGGGCATCAAGCCGATCATTGGGCTGGAAGCGTACATGGCGCCCGGATCGCGCCGCGATGCAACGAGCCGCAATGCGAAGAACTACTACCATCTGCTCCTGCTAGCGAAGGACGAGGTCGGCTACCGCAACCTGGTGCGCCTGACAACGCGCGCTCATCTTGAAGGCATGGGAAAGGGGGTCTTTGCCCGTCCGCGCATTGACCGGGAACTGCTGGAGCAGTACCACGACGGGTTGATTGTCACATCTGCTTGCATCGCTGGCGAAGTCATCCAGCGGCTGATCGAAAAGCAAAAGGATCAGGCACGCGAAATTGCTGCCTGGTACCGCGACTTGCTTGGACCCGACAACTATTTCATCGAACTGCAACTGCACGACAATACGCCGGAACTCGAGGAGATCAACGATGAACTGGTGCGTATCAGCAAGGAATTGGGGATTCCGCTGGTGGTCACCAACGATACGCACTTTGTCCGCCCGGAAGACCTTGAAGCCCACACCATGATCCTGGCGCTCGGCTACAACATGACCCTCAAGGAGTTGTGCGCGAAGAACTATCAGATGGACGCTACCTACCACATCATGTCGGGCGAAGAGATGTGGCGCCGGTTTAAGAAATATGGCACAGCGCCGCTCGAAAATACGCGCCGCATTGCTGAGCGCTGCAACCTGACCCTGGAATTCGGGCGCGTCCAGCTGCCGACAATCGATATTCCCGAAGGACATGATGCCGCTTCCTACCTCCGCCTGGTCTGCGAGGAAGGATTAATGCGCCGATTCAACGGCAACCCGCCGGAAGAGTATGTCAAACGCCTGGCGTATGAGCTCGATGTGATCAATCAAACCGGCTTCCCAGATTACATGCTGATTGTCTGGGACTACGTTAAGTTTGCGCGGTCGCGCGGCATTCCCTGCCTGCCGCGCGGGTCGGCAGGCGCATCGCTCATCCTCTACTGTCTGGGCATTACCGATGTCGATCCGGTGAAGAACAAACTCCTCTTTGAGCGCTTCCTCAGCCCGGAACGCCTGGAGATGCCGGATATTGATATCGATTTCGCCGATAGTCGCCGCCACGAGGTGCTAGAGTACATCGCGGCGAAGTATGGGCGCGAGAACACGGCGCAGATCATCACCTATGGTACGCTCGGCGCCAAAGCCGCCCTGCGCGATATCGGGCGCGTCCTGGAGATTCCATTGAACGAGGTGGATCGCGTTGCCAGACTTATTCCGGCGCTGCCGGTTGGAACCACGATTGCGCAGGCGCTCGAACGAGTGCCAGAGTTGAAACAGATCTACACGACGAACCCGGACCTGGCGCGGCTGATCGATTGGGCGCAGAAAGTCGAAGGGCGCATGAAAAGCGTTGGCACGCATGCCTGCGGTGTGGTCGTCAGTCGCACGCCGCTTGAAGACATTGTGCCGCTGCAACGCACGACGAAAGACGAGAACGCGCTCATGGCAGCATTTGAGGGTCCAACGTTGCAGAAGATGGGGCTGTTGAAGATGGACGTGCTCGGATTGACCAACCTTTCGGTCGTCGCTGAGGCGCTGGAGTATATTGCGCAGACAACCGGCAGAAAAATGGAACTCGCCGATATTCCGCTCGACGACCCGAAGGTGTTTGAGGCGCTCAGTCGCGGTGAAACAACGAACGTGTTCCAGCTCGAAAGTCCGGGCATGACTCGCTATCTGATGCAACTCAAGCCCACCCGTGTTGAAGATCTGTACGCGATGGTCGCCCTCTATCGCCCTGGCCCACTCGAGCAAATCCCCGTCTATATTCATAACAAGAACAATCCGCAGGATATTAAGTATCTCCACCCAATCCTAAAACCGATCCTCGAAGACACCTATGGCGTGATTGTCTACCAGGAACAGATCATGCGCCTGCTCCAGGAAGTCGCTGACTACACCCTGGGTCAGGCGTACATTGTCATCAAAGCCATCAGTAAAAAAGACAAAAAGTTGATGGCAGAGAACGAGGTGAAGTTCAAACAGGGGTGTCTCCGCAAAGGATTGACCCAGGAGCAAGCGGATCAGTTGTGGGAACTGATCCTGCCGTTTGCCGGGTACTCGTTCAATCGACCGCACTCAACGCTCTATGGTCTGCTCAGTTATCAGACAGCCTGGCTCAAGGTGAACTATCCGGTCGAGTACATGGCGGCAGTGTTGAAGGGCGCTGGCGGTGTGACTGAAGATATCGCCAAAGCGGTCAATGAATGTCGCCAGCGCGGTGTTCCGGTACTCGGTCCCGACATTAATGCCAGCGCACTCGATTTTACGATCCGCGAATTTCGCGATCCGTCCGATGGTCAGATCCGGCGCGGCATCCTGTTCGGGCTGGCGGCAATCAAGAATGTGGGCGCTGGACCAATCGAGGCAATCCTGCGCGAGCGTGATGCAAACGGTCCATTCCGGTCGCTGGAAGATCTGTGCGAACGGGTGGACCGTCATGCCTTGAACAAACGGGTGCTCGAAAGCCTGATCAAAGCTGGTGCGCTCGACCCACTTCCCGGCACGCGCAGGCAGAAGCTGGCGATCCTCGACACGGCGATGGAGGCGGGCGCACGCGCTCAGAAGAACCGTGAAACCGGACAGATCGACATGTTTGGCAATATCGTCGCTGATACGGATGCCCCGATCGGTGCGATCCCGCTGCCGACGATCAACGAGACTCCTGATGATCGGAAGGAGCAATTGGCATGGGAAAAAGAATTGCTTGGCGTCGTCTTTTCAAGCGACCCACGTAAGGCAGTGCTGGCGGACGCTTCCATCGACAATCGCGTGCCGCTCGCCGCGCTCCGCGACCCGGAAGGGTTGCAGGAATATATGGGCAGGGTGCATACCTTTGCTGGCATGCTGACGCGCGTTCGCGCAATTTCGACAAAAAAGGGCGACTCAATGCTAGTTGCGGCGCTCGAAGATGAAAATGAAGATGTTGTCGAACTCGTTGCCTTTCCTAAAGCCTGCGAAAAATATCGCGATCTGCTCCGTCAAGACGCTCTGCTCGTTGTGCAGGCAAAAGTCGATGAGCGCAATGGCGTCGTGCAACTGGTGCTCGAACATGCGGCGCACCTCGACCTATCGGCAGCCGCACCGCTGCCAGATGCGCCTGAAATGGATCTCGAAGGACTGGCAGAGGAGGACGATAGCATTGTTCTCCCGGAGATCGTCCTACATGCAACAGTGCCAGATGAAGCAGCATGCTCCTCCACACCATCCGTTCCTGCAACCGCAACGGCGACACCGTCGGAGTCCACCCCTGTGGAGATGGGGGCAACATCTCCATCGTCGACCCCGGCTGCGCCGCCGGTAACCACCCCCATTTCAATTATCAAACCGCACGCCACACCCCGCCTACGACCGTCTGCTGCACCAAACGGCAACGGGCATGACCATTACCCGCCCCAGATCAATGGCGGATCCGCACAGGGACGTACCATGCGCCTGCGTTTTCGTCGCACCGGCGATCACGACTCAGACATCCGCCTGATGCAGCACATCTACGATCTGCTGCGTGGACGTGATGGCTCGGACCAGGTTGTGATACAACTGGACACTGCCGATCGTCGAGTGCTGCTGCGCATGCGTCGGACGATCACCTGCGATGACGAATTGATTGGAGCGCTGCGCGATACACTCGGACCAGAGTGCGTTTCGGTGGAATAGTAGGGCGCAGCGCGGCTGCGCCCGGACAGGTGGAAGAGATCGCGCTTGGCGGCGCAGGGGCGCAGTGGGGGCACCGCAGGGGCGCAGCGCAGCTGCACCCGTACAGACGGTATTGTTCCCCGGATCTGCCCAAAACCCGTGCATACACAGTACAAAACTGTGCAACCAAAATGCAACCTCCTCAGGCAGGATGTTGTTTCTTTGGCTTTCTTATGCTGTAGAAACCTGTTGATGGAAAAGATGAAAGGATGATGAGAAACCTTTTCAAAATCTGTTCAAAACATTGACAAAGGGTTGTGAACGATATATAATCAACGTGAAACTAAGGTCGAGGCAAGCAGCCTCACGGCAAGAGAAAAGAGGTTCTTCCATGGTCAACCAATCCTCTGACGAGTACATTCGCACAACAACCGTCATTCCCCGTACCGACACTCCAGACGACCATGTTCTGATCGCGGCAATTGCACAGGGAGACAGCAGCGCACTCGAAACGCTTTACGACCGCTATTCGTCTGTAGTCTACCGCATGGCGCTGCGTATGTTGAAAAACCGTGAACTCGCAGAAGAGGTTGTCCAGGAAGTCTTCTGGCGCGTCTGGCGCCGCAGTGCAAGTTTTGACATCGAGCGCGGACGTGTGGCGCAGTGGTTGTTCGGAATTGCGCATAACCTGTGCATTGATGAGTTGCGCCGCATGCGTGCCCGTCCGACTCAGGTCTATGAGGACGTTGATCACCCTGTTATCCAGCAACTTGCCGATGATCAGATTGATGTGCCGGAAGCGGCATGGGCGTTTGAGCAGCGGCGCGTCATCCGTGATGCACTCGATCACCTTCCCGATACGCAGCGCGAGGCTGTTGAACTGGCATACTTCGGCGGGTTGTCGCACCAGGAAATTGCCACGAAACTGAACCGACCGCTCGGAACGATCAAGACACGTGTGCGCCTGGGTCTGCAAAAACTTGGCGCACTACTGACCGCGCGCGGTCTCCAACCAGGAGATGCGTCGTAAGCGCAACCGGTTTTCTCTCTGACCCACACATATATGACTTCACTGCAAAAACGCACCGCTGAGACGCCGAGCGCACAGAGAATCTAAAAAACGAAATGTATGCGCGGCGAAGCATACGTTTGAGCGACTCGCCATAGCATCTTTCTCTGCGAATGCTGCGTCTCTGCGGTGAAATAGCCTTTTTGCAGTGGACTCATACATGCATAGTCTGGTGTCCTGCACGAGACCAGCCTGGCGGCTAAAATATGAGCCGGTGTTCGCCCGGTAGCCCGGCAGATCATTGAAGGTATGCGACTCTGTCTGCGAAGCTGACGGGCTTTGAAGAAAGGTTCCGCTCTTGTAGCCTCCGTTCGCATCGTGCCTTTCTCGGGAGGGTGTAACGCCTGTTCGCCGCACCCTCCCGTTGCGCGTCGAAGAACGGCAGTCCCTCAAAGATGTGCGCGATCACGCGCCATCCCCCCGAACCCTCCGCTCGCGGGCGGAAAGGAAGGCTTTGACCTCAGCTGCGCCCATGTCAGCGGGGCGGCATGTATGGTGGAACAGGATTAAGCGTCGGATTCAGTCCACGTAAGCGTTCTCGAGGCGAATGGCGTTTGAGGTGCAGCGCATCCCGGACCTGGTCTGGCAGTTTCCTGAGTTTTTGGTTCTACCACATCTCCCTTGACATATAGCGATACTTGTGTTGTAACATGGCGTAGCACAGCGGTCGTCAGGGGTTACGATACAAGATGATCTTCGCACATGCAACCCCAGGAGTGGATTGTACGGAAGCTGTATAATGGTGCCTTGGAGGGGAGAAAAGCGGAGTCCGTGTAATCAATAGTTGGCACGCCCCTTCCAGGAATTTATTTCTGAAAGCTAATACTGGTTTTGAATATGCCTGCTAACTCGATAATTTCTCGTGCAGACTATGAAGACTACCTGATCTACTTGTATTTTGGTTCTAACGCGGATTTACTGACTGCCTGTATCAATCGCGCTTATCTCGATTTCAATCGCACCTTGCATGGTTTTCGCAAAAGCGAAGGTGATATTTACGAATCGGCAAAAAACTCATTATTAAATTCGCTTGAAATTCTGAGATCTACTGCCAGGAACGAAATTTCAGTAGATGTTTTCGATAACTGGCACGAAAAAACCTGCGAAAGCCTGATTTCTGTTTTTTCTAATAATGGCTATCGTCTCTTTGTTGGACAGGCTCAAAAATGGGTCAATATGACCATGAAATATATTTTTACAGCTGGCGAACAACGTATTCCAGGATTTGACTCAGTTTATTCTTATTGTCATGTTCCATTTGATAACATTTTGCTTGGAAAACTCGAAAAATATGGTTTTCCCAGTCTGAACTGTGCATGGAGCCGCCTTGATAAATACGATGAGTATTTTGAAAGGCAAAAATGGGTACGGCAAAGATTTTCTCTTGCTCCAATGGATGTAGAATTTTTACTCTGGTCAGGCAAAGAGATTTCTCCCGAATATATCAGGTAGGTTTTTTGGTTTGTCAAAAGCGCTTTCCAGGTCAAAGGCGCGCTAAAACCGGAGAGAAGTGAGGAAAGAGGGGGGAGGGAAGGGAAGCGAGAGACGGCAGATCGACCGGTACAGTTCTCCGCCGTTGACAGACCTGCACACGCGAAGTATCATGCCCCTTCGACGCCGGGTGTGTAGTGCCGCGGCATCGCTGCAAGCAACATTGCGCGCGGCTGACCCGCGCTTCTGGAGAGGCTCCCTTGGTGCGCAATTGGAAGTTGTGGCTGGGAATCGTCGTGAGCGCCGTTTGTATCTGGATCGCGCTTCGCGGTCTCGATTTCCAGACGTTCTGGCAGGTTATGCGTCAGGCGAACTACTGGTGGCTTGCGCCTGGCATTGGTGTGTATTTCCTTGCAGTCTGGGCGCGCACCTGGCGCTGGCACTATATGCTGCGTCACCTCGCGCCGATTCCTGTATCCCGCCTGTTCCCTATTGTCGTCATCGGGTATATGGGCAATAATGTGTATCCGGCGCGCGCAGGCGAGGTGTTGCGTTCATATGTCCTGAAGCGTAAGGAGCGTGTGCCGATCAGTGCATCCCTGGCGACAGTGCTGCTCGAACGCCTCTTCGATGGTCTGGTAATGCTCCTGTTCGTCTTTGTGACATTGCCGTTCGCTCCTCTGCCTCCGGTGTACTCATCGCTGGTCACTATCCTCAGTGCCGCCTTTCTGGCAGCGCTGGCAGCATTTCTGGTTATCGCCGCGCGACCAGAACGCATGAGCCAGATGTATGCCTGGACAGTCGAGCGGTTCGTGCCAGCGCGTTTCCGTTCGCTTGTTCACGGGTTGTTTGACCGCTTCGTCGAAGGGTTACAGTCGTTGCGCAGTCCGCGCGACCTGGCGTTGATCTTTGTGTCATCAACGCTTATCTGGTTGACCGAAACTGGCAAGTATTGGTTTGTGATGCATGCCTTTCCGTTTGAGACATCGTTCCTGGTGCTGATGCTGATGACGGCGGTGGTGAATCTGTTTACAACCCTCCCTTCGACTCCGGGATACATTGGTACGTTCCATGTTCCCGGTATTGCCGTGTTGATGGCGTTCAATGTCGATCAGGCAGTCGCAACCAGTTATACCGTTGTGTTGCATGTGGCGCTCTGGTTGCCGATCACCGCGCTTGGCGCCTGGTATATGCTCAGCGAGCACCTGGGGTGGGGCGATTTTAGAAGGGCAACGGAGGCGGTGCAGTGAAGGTTGGAATTGTTGGCGCTGGAGTCGCAGGATTGACTGCCGCCTACGATCTGGCGCGTCGCGGTCACGTGGTCGTGGTCTATGAAGCTGCGTCGGTTGCGGGCGGGCTTGCTTCAGGGTTCCGCGATGAACGCTGGGAGTGGCCCCTCGAACGCTTCTACCATCACCTGTTCGAGAGTGATACTGCTATCAGGACACTAGTGCAGGAGATAGGGTTCGCCGATCGCCTCTTCTTCCGCCGACCGATCACAGCGCAGTGGTGGAATGGTCGCGCGTATGCGCTCGATGGCGTGCTGCCAGTGCTGTGTTTCCCTGCGGTACCGTTCATCGACCGTCTCCGTTTTGGGTTGGTCGCTGCGTACCTGAAGTACATCACCAACGACTGGCAGAATCTTGAAAAGGTGACCGCTGCGGAATGGACGTCACGCTGGTGCGGGCCGCATGTGTACCGTGAGATCTGGCGTCCGCTGCTGGAAGGCAAGTTTGGTCCGTATGCCGATGACGTTAACATGGCATGGCTGTGGGCGCGTCTCAAGGCGCGCAGTTTCCGTCTTGGCTACTTTGTCGGGGGATTCCAGGCTTTCTGTGATGCGCTGCTCGAACGGGTACGCCAGCTTGGGGCAGTGGTGCATCTCGATACGCCAGTGGCGACGCTCACGCTGCTTGACGATGATGTCTGGAAGGTGACTGCTGGCGGCGCTCTGTCTGGTACAGCAGAGGATGTCGATGCGGTGATTGTCACCGGTTCACCGACGTTGCTGGCACGTCTGGCGCCACAACTACCCACTGCGTATCTCAGTCATCTGCGCACGCTGCGCTCGATGGGGGCAGTGGTGCTGACGATTGCATTGCGGCAACAGTTGCTGACCGACGGAACATACTGGTTGATGCCTCCCAAACGTGAGTTCCCTTTCCTGGCGCTGGTCGAACACACGAATTTCATCGAGCCATCGCACTACGGCGGCGATCATCTGATCTATTGCGGCGATTACTTGGACCCTCATCACGAGTATTTCCGCCTGACTGCCGAGGAACTGTTGCAACGATTCCTCCCGGCGCTGGCACGGGTCAACCCGCACTTTGATCCGTCGTGGGTGCGGGGATACTGGCTCCACCGCGAACCTTACGCACAACCAATTGTTCCGGTCAACCATGCACGGAACATCCCTCCGCTGGCGACACCGCTCCGCGGCCTGTTCTGGGCGAGCATGAGTCAGGTGTACCCTTGGGATCGCGGGACGAATTATGCAGTCGAGTTAGGGCGTCGTGTGGCAGCAGAGTGCCACCAGTATGCCGGGACAATCCGGTTGCGTGGCGGCGGTGTGACGCTGCGCACGCAGTGAATGGCATGGCAGACGCAACCACAGCATGGATTACAGCTGCAGGCGGCGCTTTGATGATTGTGCTGGCGGTTTTGATGCCCCGGCTTCGCATGCGCCTTGGTGGACGACCTTGGGACGAGACGTTCCGCGATCCGCGACTGCGCCGCATTGCGCGCATCCAGGAGCGCCTAGCCCAGGGTTCGCTGGGAGCGATGGGCGTAGGGTTCCTGGTGTCTGGCACTGGTGTCCTGTTGCGCCTTCCCCCTGTGCCAGCGCAACTCGTCGCTTCGATCTGCTATGGACTGGCGCTCGCTGGACTCGTGGCGCAGGTGGCGTTGATCATTCGCTCGCAGCGGATCGAGTGATGCGCGTTCTGGATGCGGGTATCAGAGCGGCAGACTCTCGCGCCAGATGCGGTGCAGGAAGGGGTTCTGTGCTGCAAGTTGCTGTTCCGGTTCTGCCCGGATATAGACCAGCAGGTCGGTTCCGCGATCAAGATCAAAATAAGGCAGGAAGGAAAGAATCCGTCGCACCATGTCCGCTTCAGTGGAACGTTGCACGATGATCAGCACGTCCACATCGCTTGTTCCGGTTGCATCGCCACGCGCAAGCGAGCCAAAGACGTGGATATCTTCCACATCGCACTCCCAACGGATCTGCGACGCAATAGCGCGTAACCGTGCCAGCAACGCCTCACAATCAAGGGAGATGATCTTGACAGTACCGGATGATGGCGGTCGCTGCATCGAGCGCCTCTTGCGCTTTGGTCGCGCTGAAATAGTCCGCAGGTTTACCAACGGAAAATCCATTTGGGTAGCGAGTGGGAATGTACAAAACATCGAGCAGTTGAGCATATTCGATTAGGTGCAGCGGCACATCGAGGTCCTTCAATGCGCGTAGCATTGGGGTTATTGCGCGCCCCCACGCATCCATGCCGTGCGACATCACGAGCGCCTTTACTGCTTCTTCTGCGGCTTGCTGCACAGTAAAACATGCTCACTCCCAGTATTCCGTGCTGAAGATCGAGGTGCGCCCGAGGTCGCGGAGCGCCTGCGCAAACCAGTCGGCGTGACGACTCATCGCATCACCTCTCTGAGTCCGTTTTGGTCGTTGAAACGAGACCCGGATACCTAGTGCTTTGCGTCAACAGGTAATCCCACATCAGGACGGGCAGTCAGATGGTGCCAGGCATGGGGGATAGGGGGCTTATCCCGAAACCTATGCACCAGATGCAACACTGCACTGCAGATACGCGCACTGATGACGCGAACGAAGGGCAAGAGCAGGGATAGTTGGGCATTACCGTTTTGATCGTTGAAGCGAGACCTGCATACATCGTTCACTCGAAATTCCTGGCGCAGCGTGTCGTGCGGTGCACACAACACGCTGCGCTGCGAGCGGATAGCTCCCTTCGCTGCGGCAACGTGCAGAAAAGACTGCCGGGATCGCGCGCAGCGAGTGCGTATGCGGGCGATCCGTCCACGCTCCTCTCAGAGGAAGAAGGTCACCCGAAAAAGATCGACCGACGCGCGGCAGTGCGCTCGTCAAGCAGCGCCTGAATACGGCGCTGGACGAGATCGTTGATCTGCGCAATAGTCGTCGAATCGTCGGCAGCCTTGGGTCCATAGGCTAATGGGTCAATCGGTGTATCGAAAATAATCGACCATTTGCTTGGCAGCGGTGCAATGCCCAGCAACCCAAACCATGGGAAGAGTGGTGTCAGCGGGAAGTAGGGCAGGTTCAGCAGTTGGGCAACCGGGCGGACATTAATAAGCATTGGGTAGATCTCTTCTGCGCCGATGACCGCGACCGGGATGATTGGCGCGCCAATGCGCAATGCTGCCCGGATATACTCACGCGCATCAAAACCGGTCAGCTGGTAGCGATTCCAGAAGAGTTTTCCAGCGCCCTGCACGCCTTCGGGAAATGCACAGACTAGATGCCCATCTTCCAGCAGACGCATGGCATTTTCCGGTGACGCTGGCACCTGACCGAACGCTGCGAGCGCTGGTGCAAGTCCTGGAATATTCGTCATCCAGGAATCGTGAAGCGAACGCACTAACCGCTGTGACGGATGATCTTCGAGCACCGCAGTTGCAATCATCGCACTATCCCATGGCAGCACGCCGGAATGGTTCGCCAGCAGGAGTGCGGCTCCATCCTGGGGCACGCCATCGAGACCCTCGCTTGTGACCCGCCACCAGGAACGGTAGAGAAACCCGGCGACAGGACGCACCAGTTCGATCAGCTCGGAGTCCATACCATACGCATCGACGGCAAACTCGCCGCGCAATCGACGCTGGATCAGTGCCGTCAGTTCGGTGACCTGGTACTGCAACACCATCGCAATACCACGCCAGAAGTCCGGGTCGAGGTAGTCGCTGTTGAACACATTCTGGCGCAACGTGGTCACGACATTGTCGAGCGCAGGCGGACGCAGGCGTTCTAGGTTCTCGCGGATCAGACGCAACAGGTCGGCAGCCAGGTCGCGGGTTTCTGCCGATCCTTCGGTCTGATTGCGGATTTCGACTTCGAGTTCCTGAACGGTGGCAGCGGTTTCAGCACGCAGGGTTTCGACTGCATCAACCGGCGCGACTGGTTCAGCAGTTGAAGTGACGCTGATCTCCTCCTCCGGCGCAGGCGCGGCGTCGTCGGCAGTTTCGACCGGCGCATCGAGCTGGTTCTGGACAGCAGGCTGATCTTCAACGACGGGAACGGCACTCGTCTCCTGAACGTTATCAGCATCCTGGGCGCCATTGATAGGAAGATCACCTGTATGTGCTTCTGGCGATTCTGACATATTCGCCTCCTGTGAGATTATTCGTGCGGGTATTTCGGGATGCTCGTCCGTTAGCTCGCGCTTCCTGACCAAAGCAGTTCGTTTTTCGATCTTCGGGAGTTTCGCTTTGCCAGAAGAAGGCGCTTTGCGTCTCCGGGAGCGATCTGCTGATGAGTCGGCGTCGGGTGAACTATCATCGTGTCGTTCTGCCATCAATGTACTCTCTTCGATACGCGAAGGGTCTGGGCGGATCAGGCAGTGACTGTGGCGATTTCACGCAGTGTTTCATCGGGTCGGCGTTGCGGCGTCCAGTGGAGTTCGCACGCAGCACGGCGGATGTCACCCACGCACGCGTAGTTCAGGTACTCAATCGGGAATGGCAGTGCGCCAATCAGCGAACGGATCGGCTCCAAAAATGATGCTGCATGAAACGCGAAAGCGGGCAACGGCAGCGGTTGCCCGCCAGCGAGAAGAATCGCCTGCGACAGGATCAGAGGAGGATGTGCTGCGATATTAAACGCGCCTTCCACCTGATCGTTCAATGTCGCCAACGCTAGCGCCACTGCTGCATCGTGAATATGCAGCACCTGAATCCGGGGGTCGAAACCCGCCAGCACCGGCGCGGGGCGGCGGCTGAGGAACTGCACGACGGGTGATCGGACGCCATTGCCAGCGACAGGTGCGCAGCGGATCATAACAATACGCATGTTGGGATGGCGCACCTTGAAATCACCGACCAACCGCTCGATCTCGATGTAATCCTGGAGCAAGCCAGCTGGCGCACCGCTCGACAGCGGTGCAGATTCGGGGATGAAGACGGGTGCATCGGGGCGCGCACCGTACACCAGCAGGCTGCTACGCATCACAACGCGCGGCACTCCTGCAGCGTGACATGCTCCCAGCACCTCGATGGCGCGATACACATTGCCGCGACCAGCAATCTCGTAGGGAGGCGCCTCCTCCTCACCAGCAATGTCGAGATGCACCACGACATCTACCCGCGCGGCGCGCATCATCGCGAGCAGCGTTTCGCCGCTCATATCGCACACGCGCACCTCAACACTGGCGGGTGTATATTCAGGGGCAACTCGCCCAACGCCAACAACACGTATATTCGATTGCGATGCCAGAATGCCAGCAACCAGGCTCCCCAAAACACTGCCAACACCGGTGACCAGCACTGTTGTCATGCTCACCTCTGCCAGGCTATGCCGGTTATGCCAGGCGCTGACGCAACCAGTGCTCAACTCCGCTGCGATCAAGATCGGAATTGGAAACGGATCGCACCAGCCAGAGCAATTCCGCCTCAGCCACGTCGTGATGCAGCGATGCATTGTTGAGGGTCAGGAAACGCAGCATGCAGAGCAACGCCGTTGCTTCATTGGCGCTGACAAAGGGGCGGCTCTTGATCATCAGGAACATCAGCGCTGCAGCTTTACTCGGCAGATCAGGGTACAACTCCGACTCAAAGAGCACCTGGCGCGGCGCCGTCACTACCGACATCAACCGGTCGTGACTAGCAATTCCCAGGCGCCCGCCGTACCGCAAGACCGCATATGTATGCAGGTCCAGCACATCATCTTTCGTCAGATAGTGCATCACTCCACACGTACTACCTGTAGAAATATCTCCCAAAACGTGCAGGATTCCGAATCCCTGCTTTCTATCTCTCGGTTCCTGGTTCCAGGTTCCCGGTTCTTAGTTCTCGGTTCTCAGACCCTCACAGTCCTGCCAGTTCACGGAACATTTTATCGTACTGATCGCTCACACCACGCGCCCATTCGCGCAACTGCGGACTCATTGGGCGACGCAGCAGCACCTCGTTCTCGGTGAAGATCAGTTCAACCAGTTCCTCATCGCCGAGTCCGACAGCACGCAGCCATCCCTGGACCGTTTCTGGCAGGTTCTCTCGTTCGATAGTAAACGATCGTGGCAATGCTTCCTCCCCATTTTCCATACTGTGCACAACTTTCTTCTGTCCGCCGTGCAGCACCGGTCATCCTTCAATCACGCGGACGCAGGTGTGGGAACAGGATGACTTCGCGGATGCTCGGTTGATCGGTAAACAGCATCACTGTCCGGTCGATACCGATACCTAAGCCGCCAGTTGGCGGCATACCATACATTAGCGCATTGAGGAAATCAACGTCCATCTGTTGCGCTTCATCGTCGCCAGCATTGTACGCGCGCCCCTGTTCCAGAAAACGCTGCTCCTGGTCAAGCGGATCGTTCAATTCGGTAAATGCATTGCCGATCTCCATGCCGGCCACGATCGGCTCGAAGCGTTCAACTAGCAGCGGTTGATCGGGACGACGTTTCGCCAGCGGCGATAGCGCAACTGGATGATCGATAACGAATGTTGGCTGGATCAATTCCGGTTGCACATAGACGCTAAAGATCTCGTCAACCTGTTTGCCCCAACTGGGCTTCAGATCGACTTTCAGCCCGGCTGCGCGGATCGCTCGATGCAATGGTTCGAGTTCGGTGAGTTTGAGGATGTCGATGCCGGTGCGCGCGGCGATCGCCGCCGGGATCGACACACGCTGCCACGCAGAACCAAAATCGATAGTGTGACCTTGAAAAACAATGGTTGTGCTGCCAGCAACTTCCAGCGCCAGGGTCCGGTACAGGTCTTCGACCAGGCGCATCATATCGTTGTAATCGGCATACGCCTGGTAACATTCCATCATCGTGAACTCAGGGTTGTGAGTACGATCAACCCCTTCGTTACGAAAAACCTTGCTGATTTCATAGACGCGCTCAAAGCCGCCGACAATCAGGCGCTTCAGGTAGAGTTCAACGGCGATGCGCAGATAGAGATCCTGCTTCAACTGGTTATGGTGCGTGATGAAAGGGCGGGCAGAAGCGCCGCCATAGATAGGTTGCAGAGTTGGCGTCTCTACCTCGAGAAAGCCGCGTTCGTCGAGGAAGCGCCGCATTGTGCTGACGATCTTCGCGCGTGTGCGAAACACATCGCGCACTTCGGGGTTGACAATCAGGTCGAGGTAGCGTTGACGATGCCGCTCTTCGATGTCCGAAAGACCGTGCCACTTTTCCGGCGGCGGGTTGAGCGATTTTGCCAGCACTCTTAGGCGCTCGACGAACACCGAAGGCTCGCCGCGCTGCGTGCGGCGCAATGTTCCCGTGGCTTCTACAATGTCAAACGTATCGAGATCATCACGAAACCGGTCGAACCATTCGTCACCAATGTCGCCGCGACTGAGCCAGATTTGGATGCGGCCCGACTCGTCTTCGATGTGGGCGAATGCCAGTTTGCCCAGAATCCGACGGGCTCCCACAATTCTCCCGGCAACAGTGACCCGTTCTCCACATTCCATCAACTGGTCGAAACTGGCAAGCACGAGGCCAATCGTGTGGGTGCGCCGGGTACGCGGCGGATACGGGTCGATGCCGGCTGCGCGCAGTCGCTCCAGTTTTGCCAGGCGCTGTTGTTGAAGTTCGTTGAGTTCCATAGCGCCTATGATACGCGATTATGGTTAAAACGCAAACAGGGCGAGCAATGTTTCCCTGCCTGCGATTGATATGGGACAGAGAACCCGCCTCGGCAAAACGCGCGTGGACATCACCGCTTCCGGGTGATATCCACGCGCGGTCGGTGCATGGAACTGCATAACGTCGAGCTACTTGATATCGACGATGGTAAGTCTCATGGTGCCAGAAGGGGTCTCTACTGTTACTTTCTGACGCGGGCGTTTGCCAAGAAGCGCCGAACCAATCGGCGACTCATTCGATATCTTGCCTTCGCTCGGTTTGGCTTCAGTACTACCGACAATCGTCCAGGTTTCTTCGCCATCTTCGCCGTCGATACGTACTGTGACGCGCGAACCAATGCGAACCTCGTGATTGTCGCCGTTCTCTTCGTCGATTATCTGAGCACGGGCGAGAATGCTCTTGATCTCGCGGATACGACCTTCGAGATGAGCCTGCTGGTTTTTGGCATCCTCGTATTCGCCGCTTTCGGAGATGTCGCCAAGTTCTTTTGCGGCGTTGATACGCTCGGCAATCTCTTTGCGGCCTTTGGTGATAAGCTCTTCCAACTCGGCTTCGAGCTTGGCGCGCCCATCACGAGTGAGGTATGCTGGTTTGTCGCTCATCGTTCGTGCCTTCTTCCAATTTCCTAAATGAGTCCGCTTACGTCGCGGCTTCCGCCGCTATCACGGAGCGGCATGTCCGGTACTGCGGGGCATAACCCGTGTATTCTCGCACATGCTCTGCGGCGATGCACAAGTGTATAACACAGCAAACCTAACGCACAAGTGTGCCCGGTTGCTTCATTGCCTGTTCTCCTGGCGGGGGAGATACCAGGGTGTGTGGTCACTTGTTGCATCGTGTGCGTAAATGAAACGACTGAGAGTACACTCTCAGCCTGACTGTCGGGTTTACCCCAACCCAACGTTATCTATTGCATAACGTTGGCGATTCGTATTATATGCGATTGCACACCGTTTGTAAAGCCTGTTCAATGATTACTGGCAGAACATGCGGGAACGCTGCGTGATGTGATAAACCTGGCATGCTATAATGCAGCCCGAGACCCGTATGATGTCACGCCTGACGAACCACGAAGTCGCTGAGATGTTCAGCGCTATTGCCGACCTGATGGAAATCCTGGACGAGGATCGGTTCCGCGTTCAGGCGTATCGTCGCGCCAGTGACGCTATCCGCGATCTGCTGGCGCCACTTGCAACGTACCGCGACCGCGGTGAACTGGAGACAATTCCCGGAGTTGGTAAGGCGATTGCCAGGAAGATTGGCGAACTGCTCGACACGGGTGAGTTGCAGTACTACAACCGCCTTCAAGAGAAGGTGCCGCCTGGTGTGCGCGAGTTGTTGCGCGTCCCCGGCATTGGTCCGCGCACTGCCGGGCGTCTTTACCGCGAACTCGGGATTACCAGCCTGGCGGAACTGAAACGTGCTGCTGAGGAAGGACGCCTAGCGACGCTTAAGGGTTTCGGCACAAAAATGATCGAAGGCATTCTCCAGGGTATCAGCATTGCAGAGCGACAAGAGCGACGGATGCCACTGGCACAGGCGCTCGAAACCGTTCAGGAATTGATTCTGGCGCTGCGCACCGCTGCCCCCGCATTGCACCAGGCAACATACGCCGGAAGTTTGCGCCGTGGACGACCGACCGTCGGTGATCTCGACATCCTGGTAGCCGCCGATGATGCTCCTGCCGTCGTCCGTGCCTTTACAACGCTGCCACTCGTGGCGCGGGTCGAGTCGGCGGGTGACGAAAAAGCCAGCATTCTACTCCATAACGGCACACAAGCTGATCTGATCGCTGTGCCCCCGGCGCTCTGGGGATCGGCGTTGCACCACTTTACTGGCAGCAAGGCGCACAATATCCGCTTTCGCGAACTGGCGCTGGCGCGTGGTTTGAGTTTCAGCGAGCATGGATTCCGCCGCGCCGATGGAACTATGTTGACCTGCGCTACTGAAGAAGAGGTGTATGCCGCCATCGATCTTCCCTGGATTCCGCCGGAACTGCGCGAGGACGAGGGAGAGTTCGAAGCGGCGCGCGCCGGTACACTGCCGCGCCTGGTCGAACTGAGTGACATTCGTGCCGATCTTCACATGCACACTACCTGGAGCGATGGATGCGCCGATGTTCGTACCATGGCGGAAGCAGCGCGCGCCCGTGGCTATTCCCACATTGCTATAACCGACCATAGCGCGTATATCGGTCTGACCCACGGATTGGATGCGGAACGGTTACACGCGCAACGTCGGGAGATCGCAGCGCTGAATGCAGCGTATGCCGCGCAAGGCATTCCATTTCGCATTCTGTGTGGCGTCGAGGTCGATATTACGCCCGAAGGATCTCTGGCGCTTCCCGACGATGTACTGGCAGAACTCGATATCGTTGTGGCATCGGCGCACATCCAGTTGCGTCAGTCGTCCGAGGTCGCCACCGAACGCTTGCTGCGCGCAGTGCGCAATCCGCACGTCGATATAATCGGGCATCCGGTGGGACGGATGCTCGGATCGCGGGAGGGAGCGCCGGTCGATATCGATGCCCTGGCGCGCGCGGCAGCCGAACACGGGGTGCTGCTCGAAGTGAACAGTGGACCAACCCGCCTCGACCTGGAGGGTCCGGCGGTCCGGCGCGCACTGGAACTGGGTGCGACCATTGCAATCAACAGCGATGCGCACCATCCCGACAATCTGGACTGGATCCGGTTTGGGGTCATCACCGCACGGCGGGGTTGGGCAGGCGCTGCGCAGGTAGCGAACACCTGGAGTTTCGAGGCGCTTCAGGAGTGGTTGCGCCGACGTTGAGCGTTGTTCTGTTTATCGGGAGGAGGAAGCATGCCATCCGTCTTTTCACGCATTGTGAGTGGTGAATTGCCGTCAGCCAAAGTGTACGAGGATGACGAGACACTGGCGTTTATGGATATTAATCCCGCCAGTCGGGGGCATACGCTGGTGATTTGTAAGGAAGAGCACCCCGATATTTTTACTACGCCCCCTCATCTGGTTGCAGCCGTCGCGCGGACGGCGCAGAAAGTGGCGCTGGCGCTCCGCGACGCGCTCGATATTGACGGACTGAATATCGTTCAGAATAACGGCGCGGCAGCCGGGCAGGTGGTATTCCATTACCATGTGCACCTGATACCGCGCTGGAAGGGTGACCACGTGCTGCGACCCTGGACGCCGCACCCGGCTGATCCGTCTGAATTGCGCACAATAGCAGAACGGATCCGGGCAGCAATAAAGGAAGATTGAAGATTCAGCGTTACCCTGAACGGCGAGATTGGTTCGATGGCGGTGCGTAGGTGAAGGGTCGGCGCCTGAAGTTGCCCGAACAAAGACGACTGCTTTTGCGCAAACTAGATTCCAATGCTAGAGATCGATATCCAGCGGTTGCAACACCAGATTGAAACAGTCGTTCACACGCAACCTGACGTGCGCCTTGTCTACCTCTTCGGGTCGCAGGTGAGCGGGGTGACCGGTCCGCTTAGCGATATCGATCTGGCAGTGTTGCTGGCGCACGAGGCGTCAGCAATGCACGTCTTCGCGCAGTTGGAACATCTCTTTTCTCTGGCGCTGGAAGGGCAGGCTGTGGACGTTGTCATCCTCAACCAAGCGCCAATCGAATTGGCATATGCGGTCATTGCTGAGGGCAGGATCATCTACCAGCGTTCAATTGCCGAACGGGTCGAGTATGAAGCAAAGGTTATGAGTCGCTACAGGGATTTTCTGCCCTTCCTGCGTGCGCAACGTCAGGACATTGTGAAGGGAGCGGGCAATGAGCGTCGAGTTCAGCGTATCGAGAGGCGCTTAGACGAACTCAGCGAGTGCTTGGCGCGTCTGGCGCCGCTCCGCGTCCGACCGAAGACTGAGTTTATGAGCGATCCGTATCTGCGCGGCATCGTGGAGCGTAATCTGGAAGTGGCGGCGCAGTGCTGCATCGACATCTGCCACCGGATTATCACGCTGGAAGGTGCCCAGAAACCTACTATGAAGCGATTCTGCGTATGGGAGAACTGGGCGTGTTGCCGCCGGACTTCGCCGGACGCCTTGCTCCAATTGCCGGTCTGCGGAATATTCTGATCCATAAATATCTGACGGTAGATTGGGACGAGGTGTACACAAACCTGGCGAAACTGGATGACCTGTCGCATTTTGCTAACCTGATCCGCAGGTGGTTTGGATGATCGCCGCTCAATCAGCCCATGAATGCGTTCACTGCAAAAAAGGGTATTTCCCTGCAGAGGCGCAGCGTTCGCGGAGGAAAATTCTCTGTCGCGTCACTCAGACGCATGCTTTGCCGTTTTCGTTATTTAGGGTTCTCTGTGCCCTCAGCGTCTCAGTGGTGCGTTTTTGCAGCGCATTGTATCCGCCTTGCCTTGAGCACGCGCGTTTTGGCAGACGGGAAGCTCTGCCCTGATCTACAGAAGCGCTTCGGGTTGTTGCCAGGCGTAGATAGTTTTATGAAGATTGAGAGTTATAGCAGTTCTCATATACGTTGACCCCTATTCGGGTCTGCCATGTCGCACGAGGCGCCCGCTTTCGGTGGAGTGTAGACCGAAATTATGGAGATTGAGGATTGAGTCCGCTTTGCGCCTCTTGCCGTCGGGCTCATGGAGATTGAGAATTGAATCCGGTATACGCCCTTGCCGTGGGGCTAAAGCCCTTGGCTATGGAATGCGAAGCCCGCCTGCGCGGGCTACGGCGGATTACGTATTCAAAGACGATTCAAACAAGAGGTGCGGAGGTTGCTCATGATGAACAACGACACCGGTACGACGCAATCAAACGTGACCGAGGAATTGACCGACAATGGCATGAGCGCGCGGCGCAAAGCCCTTTCGGCGATTTTGCTGCTCGTGCTGTTGCTGCTGATCCTGCTGCTGTTCGCCGCAGCTGTCGAGCGGACCGATATTATCAATTTCACATCTGCGCGCCTTGCGCCGCTTACGTGAGTGGAAGACGACGTTCACACGCTTGCCGCCGAGCAGGGGCTTGATCTCGAAACCCTGCGCGCCGCATTGACTGCCCTGCGCATGCACGCGGGAGGCGATGCATTTTATGTCTTCTGGACGCCTCGCGGGAGTGCTTCTTCGACGCCGACGAACAAACGCGCTCGTGTATTGCTTGCTTTTCCTTCTCCCGACGCCGCATTGGGTTTTGCGCAACGCAACCGGTTGACCCAACCACCAACCGTGCCGCGTCTGCGTCGCCTCTTGCTGGTGCAACTGTTGCGCGCTGCGTTGCGTGAACCGGCGATCACGGCGTTGCACCTGGTGTTCGACGCCGATGATCTGCAGACGTATCCTCCGGGGCATCTTCCCCCCGGTTTGCACCTGACCCGTGATGATCTGCTGCGCCTGGTCGGGGGACGATAATCTTGTGGTTCAATGTCACAGCACCCGAAGCCGCGAAATGTGCACAATTCGCTGCTGCATATCCGCTGGCGGCAGGCCGCAAGCACCTGAAGAATGCGCTCACCAGAGTCTTCTCGCTCGTAAGTGCCCTTTTCTCTTCTGGCAACGTGCGAAGGGCAGCGCTGCTAACAGTTCTCACGGAGGTAGTGCCACGTTAGGTTGAATTTTACACTTTTTGCGACTTGTCTTTTACGCGCAAACACGGGTTTGGTCTGGTGTAAAATTCGCCCTAACACGATACTGGTTGACGCCCACCGACACCTCTAGCGTGATCGCGGTTGCCAGACCAACATAACATCATCGCCAGGAAGAGCCGACGGTCGCTCGCCGCATAATAGCCGCTTTTGTCGTGATTGACACGCTGATGGAACAACTGAGGCATTGCAGTGATGTGTGGGCGCGGGTCCCCGACTCGGAGATCCTGACGATTGCGGTCGTCGCCGCTGGAGAAGAGAAGTGAGCGAAGAGGAAAGAGGAGTGAGAGTCGCTCGTCACGCACGTCCGTCTCGCTTCTCTTTTCTCTTCCCTCACTTCTTGTCGTGCACGGGCGTCGCTGTCGGTCCGAGCGAATCGGCGTCGCGCGCTTCAATCGTCGCTTGCATCAGCTCACCGATTGGATGGCCTGGATTCCGGAGGTGTTGGGGGAGGTGTTCAGGTCAGGGCGCAGCGGTGCTGCGCCCATACGTCATCATCGCTAGCCTTCCCCTGCCGGTGTGCCGCCGGGTACGCGCCCAACCCCGCCGGAAGGCGCGCAGACGCGAATGCTGCGGGTATTGTGCGGCGAAATGGGAGAAGTTCTTTGGGTAGCGTTTGCATCTGGTCTGCCGACCAGATGGCGTGCCCGTGCGCGTTCAGATGCTGCCCGCAGGGGTGCACGACCATACGCCCGTGCACGCATTGGCGTATGGTCTGCCTGCTGGGACGCGGCTGTCGGGCGTCCGTAGTCCGTAACGGCGAATAATTATTCGCCGCAACAGCGCCGCTGATGCGGCGAACATCCTGGCGGAAACGGGAGTGCGACTGACCCCGGTGCGCCGGGCGAAGATGCGTCCGCACGTCTGGTGTATGGACGCCATCGAAGTGCGCGCGTATCGTCATACGATTGAGACGGTCAACAGTCAACTGGAGAAGATGGGTATTAAGCGGTTCTATGCACGCACGAATGCCGGGTTTGCACTGAAGGTGCATGCAACGCTCATTGCGCTCATCTGTACGAACATGAACGAGCAATCAAGGTAGCTCTTGTCATCGCAATGAGGCTCAAGACCCCTATACTCATACCCAAGCCACTCATGGCATGGCGTATCTCAGCGGGTGGGATTGTGATGCCCAGCGAGAGGATAACGAGACTAGAGGTAACTCGATTAGCTACGGACGACAATACGGATACACGCCCAACGTAGGCCCCATCCGTGACTTCTAGCACTCTGGCGTTGACGAGGATGGCCACCGTGTCGGAAATTAGCCCAACAGTGGCCACAAGGAATATCCCGATGGCTGACGGTACGTTGGCGACAGCAACGGTCAGACCCCCGGCAATTGCGATGGCTCCCCAGATGAGAGAATCCTGGAACCGTCGGCTCTTCCCTTTCCCTAACACGATACTTGCAATCACTCCGCCTCCGGCAAATGCTGCGAAAGCAAGTCCCAAATCCCTGGCGCCTCCCCAAAACTCCTGGGCCAGAATGGGTAAACCAAAGGCGTAAGCGGGGATCAGTAAGTTGAGTGTTGCCATCATAGCGATTGGGCGAAGAGCCTCTGGCGTACGCTTTAGGTAGCGGAAACCTTCCACCGCAAGCTGCCATTGGGTAGCCTCCTGCTGCTGGCTCGAAGTCCCTAAGGGCAGCCGAGCTAACGCACTCATTGCAGCTGCCAAGGCGAAAGACAAGCCGTTTAGGAGCAGGGCCGCCACTGTGCCCAAGCCCGAGACCACGAGGCCACCCGCGATCCAGCCTACGATGCGCGCAGTTAATTGTAGCCCTCGATCGAGGGCGTAAAGCTTTTGCAGATCGTAACCCTCACTCTCAAAAGCTTTGAGGAGCCCGGCTTTAGCGCCGATATACCACATCCTAAGCAGGGCTTCCAAGAAAGCCACAACAAGCAGCAAAGATACGCTTAGCCATCCGCGAGCCAAACTATCAGTGAAAGCTGCAATGAAGTACAGAAGAGCGCGGCCTACATCCAAGAAAACGACCGCCGTGAGCTTGCTGTATTTGTCGGCGAGCGCTCCTACCCAAGGGCCCGTGAGCGCTTCAGGTATGATGGAGACCAAAAGGGCGAATGCAACGCTTAAGGAAGAGCCTGTTTCCCTCAAAGCGAGCAAAGGTAAAGCAATCCCCCAAACGCTGGAGCCTACAGCAGAAAGAAACTGTCCGCTCCAATATAGGCGAATACGGGGGTCTCTTACTAAACTCAGAACTTCCCTTCCTTCTCCCACTGCGAAATCAAGTCTTCCATTGCTGGCTGCTCACCTGTTTCCTCAAGTAGAGGCAACTGACTGGCCACGAATATACGCGCTACCCCTGCGCGCCAGAAATGATGTGGATCAACCCCTTTGGCCTTCATCCAACGAGCAGCGCGGACAACGTTGCTCGGATCGACTATCTTGCCCCAATACGATAACAGAGCAGCCGCGACTTCCCCTCCGGAGCTCGCAGTATCTGATTATGTTTTGAGTTCAAAATTCCTAACTGCACTTCAACCAAACTCGACAGACGTGCAGAGCCGGTATCGACCCATACGGTAAAATAGTGTAAAATTCAACCTAACGTGGCAGTAGTTACGCGCGCCCGGAACGAAACTCCGGCGGAAACTCACGCAGGTTGCGTTGTGGATCGAGACAGGTCAGTTCCACGTCGGCTTCCACGTACACCTGTCCATCGCGCTCGACGCGCTGCTTGAACAGCCCACGGTACGGTGATTGCAGGCTGAATGTGGAAACAACTTCGAGCGTGTCGCCGAGTTGCGCAGCACGCTTGAAACGAATGTTCATCGCATAAACGACAATGTAGTATCCCAGCCGATTCCACTCCCAGATTGGCTTGCCGAACAGTTCGACATACTCGCTGCGCGCTCGTTCCATGTATTTCAGGTAGTTGGCGTGATAAACGACGCCCAGGGCGTCAGTGTCTTCATAGTAGACTTTGCAGATCAGACGGTGCTCCACGCAGACTCCTGTTCGCTTCAATCACGGTACAGCATACACATGACCCCACTGCAAAAACGCACTGCAGCGACGCAGAGTGCGCAGCGTTTTCCACCAATCGCTCTCTGCGCCCGCTGCGCTTCTGCGGTGACACAGGAGACTCAAACATACAACAATGCATCCCGGTACGCCATCAGCCCAGAACAGATGTTCCGTCCTCTAATGTGCGCTCTCTGGGAGCAAACAGGCGTTGTGGCGCTGACAGATATGGTGTGCTCTCGTTCAGTTCGGGATCGCTCGTCGCTTTACCTGTCTTCTGGCGTATACCCGGTCATTTCGATATACCCACTACCCGTAGCGCTGCCGCTGATTGCAACCGCACCTTCCCAGTAGACGACGGTGACTGGCAGTTCCTGATCCGCCAGCAGTGGCGTCAGCGTCAGGTCAATCGCCTCATCAGGCACGCGCAGCCGCCAGCGCGCCGGGTAGGTTGCGCCGCTGCGCGGGCTTGTCCAGTAATCGAGGGGTTCCGCCAGCACCTCATCGCGACTCAGACGCCGCGCGTTCCCGGCGACATCAACCAGCACTCCTTTGCTGTACGGATCGATGCCTCCATTGCGCAGACGCAGGCGGTAGAACATTAGGTCGCGTCCATCGTCCAGATGCAATGCGAACCAGTCCCAGCCAACCTGATCCTTGCCAAGCGCGCTGGTGCTCCACTCGCGATCCATCCACCCCAATCCGCTAACCTGATACAGCGTTTCGCCGATGCGCACCGTTCCACTGATCGGCATGCGGGTGAAGGAATAGTAGTACGATGCGTTGCCAGTCTCGGCGCTCTTCTGGCTCAACCCGCGATCGCCCTGCAGCACAGGAGGTTTACCAGCTGTCAGGGTCAGATCGAGCGCTACATTATCTTCCGCGGCGCGCAGGCGCATCGGCGTCCCGTCCGCACCGAGACCTTCGGCGCTCCAGTCTTCGAGCCAGACGCGAAACGGTTCACTTTGCGCCCCTGCGAGCCCGGCTGCGCCGCGACTGAACCGTTCAAAGGCGTAGAACCTGCCGCCGCTGATGTCGCTGAGGGCGAAATGCGCCATATAGATGCTGCTGGAAGCCCATGCCGACAATCGCTCCGGTTCACCGGGCATCAGTCCAGTGCGAAAGATGGTGAACTGAAAACCAAAGCGTTGCCCCTCGACCGACTGAAGGTTGCCAGTGTAGTACCACCATTCGATAGCGTACTCTGGGTGAGGTCCGTGATCGCGGGGGAAGGTAAAGGGACGCGGCGCCGTTACGCGAGCGAAGCCGTCGGTGTTACTGCCCGCCATAGCCTCGGCGACGGCGAGCCGAGCGCGGGGTTCAACGACCGTCGCCGGTGCACTGCATGCTGCCAGGGTTGTCAGCGCCACGATGAGCGCGAAGATCCGCATAATCATCAGACACTCGTTACGCCAGCGTTTCGGCGACATCCTCTTCGGCGCGTTCGCGGGCAGAGCCGATCGAGAAGTATTTCGCTTCAGGATGGTGGACCACAATCGCCGCTGTGCTCTGCTCCGGCACCAATTGCCAGGCTTCGGTGAGCGTCACGCCGATCTCATCCGCCGGAAGCACCCTAAACAACTTTTCGTGCTCTTCCAGGTCAGGGCATGCAGGATACCCCCAGGAGTACCGTTTGCCCTGTGTTCCTTTCAGCCCCAGTTGCTGACGGATGAGACGGTTCGTGTACTCGGCGAGCGCCTCTGCCAGCGACACACCCAGCCCGTGAATGAAGTACGCACGCGAATAATCGCCGGATTGCTGCAGCGCCTCAGTCAGGTCATCGACCTTGCTCCCCATGGTTACGATCTGCAACCCGACCACGTCGTACTCGCCGCTCTCGCGTGAACGGAAATAGTCAGCCAGGCAGAGACGTTCACGCTCCGGTTGCCGTGGGAAGACGAAGCGCGTGAGTTCGCGCGGCTGGACGCCATTGAGCACTGATGGCGGATCATAGACAATAACCTCGTGCCCGTCGCTCTGACACGGGTAGTAGCCATAGACCACTTTCGGCTCAAGCCAGCCATCGCGTTCGGCTTCGCGGATCAGCTCGCGTACTTTTGCATCAAACTCCGCCCTCAGGCGTTCCCATTTTTCGCCTTTCGCATTTTTTGCCCCCCACTGCAGTCGGTAGAGCGCATTGCGATCCATGCATTCGACCACATCCGCCAGTTTGATGCGCGTCAACACGCGCGCACCCCAGAACGGCGGCGTCGGAACCGGCACATCGGTTCGCACCGCCGAGCGCACCTTCGCCGTATCGCTCAATGTTGCGCGCCCCAGTTCCTCCAGCGCGACACGACCGCGCTGCTGCTTGCCGAGCGCCTCAGCTGCTTCCGCTTTCGTGCGCTCGACAAATGCCTGGCGAGTGGACGGATCTGTCAGAGCATCGACCGTTTCCAGACCCTCGAATGCGTCTTTACAGTAGAAGACGCCCGGTTCGTAAGGAGTGTGTTCATCAACGAACAGAATACGCTGACCGTACTGCTTGTTGATCGCCGCACCCCCGACCAGCACCGGAAATTTGAGACCACGACGGTGCAACTCCTGCACGCAGAGTGGCATCTGCTTCGAGGTACTCACCAGAAGCGCCGACAGACCAATCGCGTCAGCGTTGACTTCGACTGCCTTCTCGATAATGGTGTTGATCGGCACCTGCTTCCCAAGGTCGTACACCGTATACCCATTGTTGGCAAGGATCGTATGAACCAGATTTTTGCCGATGTCGTGGACATCGCCGTACACCGTCGCCAAGACAATCTTGCCTTTGGTAACCCCTTCGAGTTTTTCCAGATACTGCTCTAGGTGCGCAACCGCTTTCTTCATCACCTCGGCGCTCTGTAACACGAAGGGAAGGATCAACTGACCCGCACCGAACAGGTCGCCGACTTCCTTCATTGCGGGGAGCAGAACAGTGTTGAGCACATCAACCGCAGCACTGTTGCGGAAGGGCGAGGCAAAGATCACCTCTCGCGAGGGATGCGCAGGATTGAGAGCGCTATCGTGAATGCCTGCACGCATCTCTGCCTCGCGGATGCGTTCGGCGATGACTATATCGATATCCTGCTCAATGCCCTCTTTCTTGCGGTGCACAATCTTCCAGTGGACGCGCTGCGCTGCTGTCATCCCCTCCGTTGGATCGGCGCGTTCGGCTTTTGCCGCTGATCCGTGCTCCTCGAAGAACTGAATGAACCGCGCCAGCGCCTGATCGTCGCGGTCGAAGATCAGATCCTCGCAGACCCTGATCTGCTCTGGCGGAATCTCGGCATACGGCATCACGTGCGCCGGATTGATGATTGCCGTGTCAAGACCGGCATCGACTGCGTGCTTCAGAAATACCGAGTTGAGTGCCGCGCGCGCATGCGGTGCGACGCCGAAACTCAGGTTGCTCACACCGAGGGTAGTGAAACATCCCGGAATATGCTGCTTCACCAGGCGAATGCCCTCGATGGTTTCGATCGCCGCACGGCGCAACTCCGGTTGACCAGTTGTGATAGGGAAGGACAACACATCGAAGATCAGCGATTCGGGCGGCACGCCATACTCGTCCTGCGCGATCCGTGCGATACGCTGTGCGATTGCCAGCTTGCGTTCGGCAGTGTGCGCCATGCCTTCTTCGTCGATAGTCATAGCGATGGTTGCTGCACCGTAGCGCGCCACCAGCGGCATCATGCGGTCAATTTTACCGCCGCGACCACCTTCGAGCGACACCGAGTTGACAATAGCGCGACCGGGGTAAATCGCCAGCGCCGCATCGAGTACATCGGCTTCAGTCGTATCGATCGCCAGCGGCAGTTCGATATTCATGGTCAACTTCTTCAGCAGTTTGACCATCATCTCGCGCTCGTCGGTTCGTTCGGTCAATGCCACGCACACATCGAGAATATGCGCTCCCGAATCGACCTGTTCGCGTGCGACTTCGAGCACGCCGTCGTAGTCATCGTTCAGCAGCAGACGCTTGACTTTGCGCGAACCAAGGGTGTTAACCCGTTCGCCAATGATGGTCAATGTCCCTTCCTGGCGCAACGCAGCCGCGCGTACCCCCGACGAAACACTGGGGATGTACTCGATGTCACGCACTTTCGGCGGCGTTGCCACACCGACCACCTGGCGCAGACAGCGAATGTGCGCCGGGCGGGTGCCGCAGCATCCCCCAACGACCGCCACTCCATACTCGTGGACATACTCCCCCAGAATGCGGGCGAACGGCTCCGGCTCCATTGGATAGACCGTTTCGCCATCCACCTCGATCGGCAGACCGGCATTGGGAATGCAGGAGATCGGCTTGCGCGAGTGGCGGGTCATATACCGGATCGCCTCGCGCATATGCTCAGGACCGGTTGAACAGTTCAGACCGATGACATCAACTGGCATCGCTTCCAGAGTAGCAACAATCGCTGGCACCTCAGTGCCGAGCAGCATCTTGCCAGAGAGATCGAGGAACACCTGCGCCTGCACGGCAATATCAGGACGGTTAAGATCCGCTTTTGCGCGACGAATGCCATCGAGTGCTGCTTTCACTTCGAGAATGTCAACGCTTGTCTCAACAAGCAGCACATCGACCCCACCTTCAATCAGCGCCACTGCCTGTTCATAGAAGACATCGGAGAGTTGATCGAACGTTATATCAGAGAGCGACGGATCATCAGAAGAGGGCAACTTGCCAGTCGGTCCCATCGAGCCGGCGACGTAACGTGGGCGACCGTCACGCGCCTCAAACGCATCAGCCATACGCCGCGCCAGGCGCGCAGCAGCAACATTAATTGCGTGCGTCTGATCGGCAAGCCCCCATTCCTTCAGCCGGATGCGTGTCGACTGGAATGTACATGTTTCGAGCACATCCGCACCTGCCTCCAGAAACGAGACATGGATCTGTTCGATGACATCCGGACGAGTTATCACCAGATAATCGCGGGCGCCAAAGGTGTTTTCGCCGCCATAGTCCGCAGCCGTGAGATGGAATCTATCGATACTGGTGCCCATGGCGCCATCGTAGATCAGGACACGCTCGCGAAGGGCTTCGAGGTAGGTTGGTTTCTTCAAGGAAACACCTCGTGATACTTCATATCCAAACTGTCTGCGTGTGATAATCGGGCTGGCGGATGCGACGATTGCGCTTTCTGGCTTGTACAGCAAAAAACCCCACGCACCTGCGTGAGGTTCCGGAAGCCTCATCACCACTCATCTTCCAGCCTGCGCTGCCGGAATTGCCACCCTATAGCCTGCTAATATCGAGAAGCAGCACGTTTCACATCGGCTGCCCGATCCAGTGGCTACGGGTTGGCGGAGCTTCATCGGGCCGGTCCCTCCACTCCTCTGGATGAGCAAATTTATCTAATAGTATAGCATGGGGAAAAAAATAGCGTCAATGTCAATTGATTCATTCTAATGCCTCCGCTTTGCTTGACATCCCGTGCACAGAGTGCTACCATGTATCTAGCGGAGGGGCGGTTAGCTCAGCTGGTTAGAGCGCCACGTTGACATCGTGGAGGTCACTGGTTCGAGTCCAGTATCGCCCACCATTACTGGAGATAAGAACTGGACATAGGGTTCAGTCCGGTTCTTTTTTTCATTTGTAAAAGCGCACTACTGAGACGCCGAGATCGCAGAGGTTTTCAGCTCGCTGTGCCTGCTGCGCCTCTGTGATGGACTGACCTTTGTAGTAGATTCATTTACGGAGCTGAGACGCGGTTCCTTGATGAGACGAATAGTGCGCGTTCTGTTTCTGAGTCTCCTGCTGGTTTGCCCTGCATGCGAGCGTGGGCGGATGTTTCGTTCACGATTCACGATGAATGTGCGTTGCCCGGTATGCGGCATTGTGTTTGAGCGCGGCATAGGGGAGTTCAGCGGTGGGATGGCGATCAACACGGTTGCCACCTCTTCCGTGGCAGTGAGCGGCGCCGCACTGGCTTTCTTCACCAATCTACCGGTGTTGCCGCTGATCCTGGCGCTGACCCTGGTCTCAACTGTTTTTGCACTCTGGTTCTACCGCCACGCCCGCGCGCTGTGGGCAGGCATTCTGTTTCTCACCGGTTCAGTACAGGAAGATTGACAATGACCATCAGTGATAGGTTCCGCGATGTTGTGGTGCGATTGATTCTTGAGCGCCCGGCAGCGCGGCAATCAATTTCTGCTTGGGCGGATGCACTTGCTGCATCCGGCGCGAAACTTAAGGCGCGTATGGCAGCGATCGCCGATACGCCTGCCAACCGGCGCCAGCTCCGGCACATTATCGGGCTGGAACGATGGGGGCAGCGTCGTATGCGGGTTGCGCTCGGTGAGCCGTTCATCAACGACGAGATGGATGGGTATCAACCGCCAGTGGATCTGAACCTGGCGGAACTGATCGATGTGTTTCTCAATACACGCGACGAAACAGTGCAGATCGCGCGACAGTGCGCCGCCGATCCCCGCGCTGAGACAGCACTCGTCCGGCATAATCAGCTGGGACCGCTTAGCATTCGAGGGTGGCTGCGGTATCTCGATATGCACGCCAGTCTGGAAGCCCGTCGTTTGCGCTGATTGAGCCAACAAAGGCTTCGAGCCAGCGCCAGACTGCCGCCAGCGCCTCGACATCGGCGACCAAGTAGACGATTGCTGGTGCAAGCATTTCGATGGCGGCAAGCGGAGAAGGTTGCTGGACCCAGCGTTGATAGGCTTCCCAGGCTAGTGTCCAATGGTCTGCGCCAGGGGACCAGGTGCATCCAAGCCAGCGCGCAATAGCTTTCAACCCGCCGCCGCGCTGGTCGCTCAGGCGAGGTGTGGGAAGCACGACTCGCGTGCCAAGTTCACGCCGGGCATCGACCAGGAGCGGCGCAAGTTTCCGATATACTGACGGTTCGGCGCTCTGTTCGAGCATCAGGCGCTCTGCTTCGCCCCAGTGCGCCAGCCTGCCGCCTCTTTCCTGTACGGCGGCGAGGACGCGCCGCCAGCCCTCCCGAACATCCGGCGCCAGGATGAGCGGCACGCCGTTCAGTGTGGTGAAGCGCCCATTCGAGGTCGGATCGACGACGATGATCATGCGGTCGCCCGGCGCGCCTGCCAGACCGAATGCCCACGGTTCACGAGTCAGCGGGTCGCTTTCGATGTCGAGAAAGAAACCGACGTGGGGAAGTTGCGGAGCGCCAGTGCCGGTTGGTTGTGGTTGGTCGCTGAGCAGCGCCTGCGCCTGCAATCGCAGGCGCTCGCTACCATAGGGCAGACGATCCGGCAGCGTTGCAAGAACGCCAGGTTCGAGCGTCACAACCTGTTCTATCCGATGGATGCCGCGCTGACGCAGCGCAATCCCCTGCCGGCGGCTCAATCCGGGAAGGAGTGCAATGTCGCGCGTTTCGTGCGCAGCCGCATCGCACGCCGTTCGCCAGGTGCAGAAAGGGCAATGGTCGTTGTCGAACCAGACAGGCGGGGCTTCTCCGGTTGCAATGATGGCAGCGCGCCAGACCTGAGCAGTGAACAGAGCAAGCGACGCGGATTGGCGTTTAACGAGTGCTGGTCCGTTCCCGCTGGCACCGAGCCAGAGTTCGCCGGGCAGATCGATCGCTTTCCCCTGAGTCTGCCCCACCAACCACCGCCACGCATCGAGCAGCAGTCGATCCCAACGTGTTGGGCGGCTGTGCAATACAATTGCTACCGGGCGGTAGAACCTGCACCGGACGTGGTAGCGGTGCGGATCAGCAGGTCGGGAGCACCGCATAGCGTGTGATTGGCGAAAGGCGCTTCGAGCGCGGCGCTAGCAATCGCTGCCGCACCGCGTTGCATCAACCGGCGGGTCTGATGACACGCTCAGACCACTCAAGTGCGGACAGGTCTTCAAGATCCGGAATCCCGGCGAGGATGTGTCGTTTGTGCGCAGCGCGAAGTGCCATCCGCGCACGTGCATCAGCAGTGGGTGTTACCGGAGGCGGATGAACAGAACGTCGATCAAGCCAGATCCGACGTTCGCAGCGTGCTAGCCATGCCAAATCATCAGCGTCGATCCAGGAGGGAGGGAAAGATGGAACTATTGTGACCGGCTGAGGTTGCTCGTCGATCATACGCCTCTCTGCGATGTCACTGTCATTTCCCGCAGTTGTGCAACAATACCTGGCAAAATCTCCAGAACCACATCGACATCGGCATCGGTGTTCTCACGCCCAAAAGTGAAACGCACTGCGCCGGGGAGCGCAGCCGCAATTTCTGGCGCATGTTCCATCCCGGAAGCGCGGGCTAGGGCGATCAACACGTGTGATGGCTCTAGTGATCCACTGGTGCAGGCAGAGCCACTCGAAGCAGCAATCCCGTGCTGATCAAGCAACAGAAGGATGCTTTCACCCTCGACACCCTCGAACGAAAGGCTGGCATTATTGGGCAGTCGTTGGGTCGGATGACCATTGAGACGCGATCCTGGCACACGTTCCAGAATGCCCGCCACCAGCCGGTCACGCAGACGCGCACAGTGGGCACTGTCGCGCGCGCGGCGTTCTTCCGCCAGGCGCAGCGCCGTCGCCATACCGACGATGCCGGGCACATTCTCGGTGCCAGCGCGTCGTCGTCGTTCCTGCCCGCCGCCGGTGATCTGCGGCAGGAGCGGTGTGCCCCGGCGAACGTAGAGCGCCCCCACGCCTTTGGGACCGTAGAACTTGTGCGCAGCAATGGTCATAAGATCAACGTTGAGCGCACGCACGTCGAGCGGTAACGCACCGGGCGCCTGGACGGCATCAGTATGGAAAGGGATGCCGCGTTCGCGACAGATGGCCCCCAGTTCCGCAATCGGCTGAATCGTGCCAATTTCGTTGTTGGCGTACATGATCGATACCAGCACTGTGTCCGGACGCAACGCGGCGCGCAGGTCTTCCGGTTGCACCAGACCGTTGTGATCGACAGGCAGGAAGGTCGCTTCGAAGCCAAACGCCTGCAAATGTTCGACAGTATGCAGCACCGCGTGATGCTCAATGGCGCTGGTAATGATGTGCGATCCCCGTCCCGCCTGGCGTTGCGCCAGTGCGACGCCACGGATCGCAAGGTTATCGCTCTCCGAACCGCTGCCGGTAAAAATAATCTCACGCGGCGATGCTCCCAGGATCGAAGCGATCTGATCACGTGCTTCGTCGAGTGCATGCAGTGCAGCGCGTCCAATGCGATAGATGCTCGATGGATTGCCGAAATGCGTGGTGAAATAGGGGATCATCGCCTCGAGCACCACGGGATCGACCGGCGTCGTTGCCGCGTGATCAAGGTAGATCAATCGGTCAGTCACACACTCCTCGCTTTGTGGAGACATCAGGGCGCTTCCAGACCGTGCGCTTCAAGCAGCGCCTGATCGGCGAGCAGCATAGCAGTGTTGCCATCTGCGACGATACGCCCCTCGTCCATGATAATCATCCGGTCGAACAGTTCGCGCACCATCAGCATATCGTGGGTCGAAACCAGCATCGTCAGCGGCAGATTGCGCAGCAGGTCGATCAACCCGCGCCGCGCCCGTGGATCGAGACCGGCTGACGGTTCATCGAACGCCAGAATATCCGGGTCCATCGCCAGTACCGTGGCAATCGCAATACGCTTCTTTTCGCCCATACTCAAACGGTACGGCTGCCGGTCGCGGTACGCCTGCATCCCGACCAGCGCAAGCGCCCGTTCGACCCGCGCGCGCACGTCGTCTGCCGATAGCCCCATATGGAGTGGACCGAACGCGACATCCTCAAAGACCGTTGGTGAGAACAGTTGATCATCGGGATTTTGAAACACGAGACCGACCCGCGCGCGCACCTGCGGCAGGTTGCGCTCATTCACCGGAACCCCACCGATCGCAATATGTCCCTTCCCGCGCAGAATACCGTTGAGGTGCAGCAACAGCGTACTTTTGCCCGCGCCGTTGGGTCCGACCAGCGCCACTTTCTCGCCGCGTGCAACAGAGAGCGTCGCGCCACGGAGTGCGACACGCCCATCGGGATAGGCAAAGTGCAGGTCTTCGATCAGGAGCGCTGGCGGTTCAGCGCCTGGCGACGGCGCGAGTGCAATGTCGAGATCACGGAGCAGCATGGACGTATCCTGAACATTATTGTTCAACACTATTGTAGCGTATTCCGTTATCCGTCGGATGGGGTGCTGCGGAGCAGGAACGCTTGCCAGAGCGAGACTGCATCGTAACGCAGCGTCGTCGTTGCACGCCGTGCCGGGTATGTCGGGTCACAGCGCCATTCCCGCTACGTGGATGAGCGCTAGCGCCACGACCGTCCCCGCCAGCGCCCACCAGTCGTGTGCGCGCATCTGATGAGGATTAGCGGTCAGAAAGCGTCCATCGAAGCCACGCGCCAGCATCGCCTGATACACCCGCTCGCTGCGATCATAACTGCGCAGGAACAGTTGCCCGACCATGTTTCCGGTCACCTGCGCGCGCCAGAGAAGCGAGCCGCCGCTTCCCACGCTGCGCGCATCGCGAGCACGCATCAACCGCAGCGCCTCATCGCTCAGGATGGTCAGGTAGCGCACCATAAGACCGATCACCGCAACCAGCAACGGAGGGACGCGCAGGTGGCGCAGCGCATGCAGCAGATCGGGAATAGGGGTGACGGCGGTCAGAACAATTGCCATCTGCACCGACAACCAGCTCCGCGCCAGAATGCTGAAGAAGCGCACCACCCCCGTATCGGTCGCTATCAGCGCGCTGCTGCCGATCTGCCACCCGGCAAGCGGTTGCCCCGGTGTCGTGAACACGACCGTGACGGCGACCAGTGCGAAGGGGAGCGCCACAAACGAGCGCTTAAGCGCAAAGAAGACGCCAATATTCGCCAGCGCGCAAACCAGCGTCACCAGACCAAACGACAGCGCAAACCCAATCCATGCGCCGTCCGGCAGGATGACATTCGAGATGATGAACAGCAGGGTCACGATCACTTTGACCCGCGGCTCAAGGCGGTGGATGCGGCTGGCGCCGTTCTGGTAGCGGTCTGACAGGTGAATGTGTTTCATAAGGGAGAAGCGGGAACCCTGCCTGTATGCAAACCCTGGCGCCGGGCAGGCGGGCAGCCTGGCGAATCTATCGGAGCGGCTTCTATCGCACGCTATCACTAAACCAATATCGCGGCATCGAGTACACCTTCCAGGTGTTGCTCAAACCCTGTCATGGCATCATAGCCGGCCTGTTACAGCACACCGGCTATCTCGACCGGCAGATTAACGTCAATTCGCACAGAAGTCAAACCGCTTTCGCTTTCACACTGCGGCCAGGACGGTCTGATGGCGCCGGACTCAGCCGCTGCGACGAGCGAGCGAAGCGACCAGGAGAGAAGCCGTCGGCTGGAGCGAGTGGACAGATGCACAATGTCGGGCATCCAGGCTTGAGAATAAGCGGCAGGTATATCTTGTGGAGTAGAAACGGCCCGCCTTGCAGGGCAAAATAGAGCCACGCAGTTGGCGCGACTCCGTGCCAGCGGGTGGTCCACACTCCTCCACCTGCGTACTCATCCAGCGAGCTGCTCAGTGCCCCATTCGGCTCTTGCTGAGCGATCAATTCCCCTAAGAAGCGATTCGCCCCTTCACCGCCTGCAGCAATGTACTGCCCTGTCCCTTCGTTCCAGATTGCCCAGGGACCTCCCTGTCCATCAAATCCGAAGGCCTGGGCGCCCTGAGCAGGCAGAACAAGCGTAGCGCGAGCATAACTCAACGCCCGACGCGCTTTGGCGCTCTCACCGATGCTCCGCAGGAATGCCGCCCCCCAGGTCTGGTTATCCAGAAAGGGCTGCCACCAGTTTCGCCCCCCTTTAAAGCGGCCCATTGCGTCGTCCCAGTAATAGGTGAGGAGACAGTTCCTGATCCGATTCGCCTCGTCCTGATACTCCGGCCCGGCGAATTGGAAAGCCCACCATGCGTCAATAGTCCCTTCCGTATGGTCAATCACCAGACATCCGTCGGCGCCGATCCTCGTCCGCAGATAGTCTGCACCTTTCTGCATTGCCCTGCGCGCATCTGCGAGAGTGCGATTGATCGCTGTCTCTGCACGCTGGTGCACATCTTTTTGCATTGTCGTGCACACATCCGGGCGATCACCACCCAGTGCCAGATAAAGGCTCAACCCATACACGGCCCAGGCGATGTCACCTTCCCACTTATTGGAATCCACAAGGTCAAGGGTCTCACAATTGCGACTCTTGTACCAGCTGCCATCGGCGTTTTGCGTTGAAACCAGCGCACGTGCCAGGGCATCAGCCTCTGCCCGGCGTTTTTCCTTCACAAACACAATCAGTGCCAGCGCCTGATCATACGTATGCGCGACGCATGCTCCCTCTTCCTGCCACGACTTTACCAGACCTGTACGGGTCTGCTGTGTTGCGATCCAGTCAGCCGCTGCGCGCGCAGCGATCTTGTTGGACGTTGCGCGCTCAAAAGCGCTGAGTACAGGTCGTCTGGCTACATTGAATGCACCAAGATTGTCAATGGCCAGGCGGCCACTTCCCCCGCTATCGTTTGCGCCATCTTTGACGACCGAGATGAAAACAGCAACGACTTGCGCAGGATTGAACATTCTGCCCGGCGTCCATCCTTCCAAAAACTGGAACGGAATAATCAGGTGACCCCACCAGCCACGGTGGGTCACGTGATGATAGCCGCGCGCGAATATGTGGTCGCCGGTTGCATCTCGCGTGATCAAACCCACCTCCATCGAATTCGCTGCGTTTGGATCACCACGCCACTCAAAGCGCAGATGGTCATACGATGAGAGGTCAATCGGCGGGTTGAAATCACAGCGTATCTGTGCCCAATTGTGATTACCGGTTCCGAGATTGTAATCCAATTGGAGCGCCGTGTCCGTATAACCGGCAATTGGACGCAGGGCTGCAACGGTGGACTGACGCTCATCTCGGACCGGGTAGCACTGATACGCGCCCTCGAAATTCAGCAGCGTAACCCCATTGCGCAGTCCAAGATCGTTCCACGGATCCGGAGGGTTATCCTGCGCCAGGAGCCAGTAGGAAACCTGTGCGCTCCGTCCAGCTGCCCACGACTCGGAAGCCGTTCCATCATCGTGCAGCCACAATCCCACGTTGTCATCATTCGGATCCGCCGTTGCGTTGATCCAGCCCTGTGGTGTGATCGTGCGGTCGTTCGGAAGTGCGTCCAGCGCAATACGGACATTCGGTGTGTTCCCCTGCCAGCTGACATCATCGGTATGCAGGGCGTCAAGCCATGTCGAGCTGAGTGGGAGAGGGTTGGTGAAAACAAACCCGGAGGGCGCGACGCTGCTGAAGGCAACCTGATGGCGCTCTAAATTGCTGGCCATATAGCGGGCGGCGTCGCTGTCGTGACAGGCGACAAATCCGCCAGCGCACGCGCCGCTCTCGTTGATAAACATAGAAGAGATCTGGACGAGTTTGAAGCCTTGCTTTTCTGTCCGGCGGATCGCGGGGATTGAAACGTTGGTCGTCGTGGTGTATGTCTGCACGACGTGCAGGCGTGTCTGATCGTCGCGGGGCGGTGGCATAGTGATGTTGTATGTAATGGTAAAGGCGCCGTTCGTCGCATACGCCTGCATGTGCAGGGATCCGTTCGGTTGAAGCCGCCGGGTGTTGAGGTTCAGGCTTGTGATCTGTGGATTATGATGATAGGTTGAGACATCAGACCAATAGGCTGGTCCGAGCACGAAGGAACTGCCGAACGGGACGGGTGGGGAGGGATCGGCATTCTGCTTCAGGCGCACAAAACCCGAGGCATAGATCGCTGCTACTTGAGGCTTGCCCGGGTAAGTCTGCGATTTGTGATAGATGCGCAAGAGCGCGGCTGAAGAGGAGGTCCCGCCATCGACGGAAACTGTCATCGGGGTTGGTACAGCGGGATCGGATGCACATCGTTCAATGGCCCACGCACCATCCTGGTAGAGGAATGAACACCCATGTTGTGGAGAAACAAGCATAGAGTGTGCAGACGAAACTACAATGGATGGCGACGCGACGACAGGCGAGGATCTCACAAGGGGCGCCGGCCTGGCAATAGTGACGTCCGGCACAAACACGACAGCCAATAGCAGACCGGCCAGCGCGAAGAGAATGGATATGCGTTTCATCGTTCATCTCCATACGCTCATTCGGTACGTGCAGACTGATGGACAGGCGTCAGCAGCACCGCTGGCGGACGTGTAAGGTGGGAGAGCCGATGGCAAGCAACGCGCAGTGGCAAATTGCAATTATTGCCCTTTGGGTTGCCGGATCGCCTTATGTTGCCGGGATACTGTAGAAGAAATGCGGTCGCCGACCTGCTACGCACGGTAGCTGCTGTTTGCGGGTAAAACGAGCCGGGGTTGAGTCTACGCCAGCAGTGTCAATTATACAGCAATGTTCGGGTGCATCTTTACCAGAAGCAATATCGATATCGAGTACACCTTCCAGGTGTTGCTCGAACACGGCTATGGCTATGCCGCAGCCTGTTGCCCTTGTTCAGCAAGCCTTTGCTGTAACCAGAGATTAACCAACGTCTCTACCTGCACCCCACGTTGCCGGGCTTGCTTTTCAAGCGCTGCAAATAACTCTACTTCAATCGGCACAGCACACACGATCTGAAACCTCACATCAGGGGCAGCAGGATTGTCAAAATCGGTGAAATCGTGGGCATCCCAAAACTCGCCAATCTTTTCATCGGCGTCTGCCTGTGAAATGCTGCTCAGTCTACTTGCGTCCATAGGCGTTGCGCTCCTTATCGCTCATGTCACGCGCACTGATGATCACTGCTGTTTTGAGTGTCTGTTTGTAGATGAAGAAAACTGCCAGATACCTGCCGCCTGGTGTCTGACCAAAGGCGGCATACACATTTTCGCCTTCGGTGTAACCCTTTTCCGCAAAACGAATCCCTGGTCCGCTCAGTAAAACTTGACGTGCCTCGTGGCAGGTGACATGATGTTTTGCCATGAGTTTTCGTCGATATGTTCAGGGCACACGATAAAGTCAATTCGCATAGAAGTCAAGCCACTACGACTGTCCGTGGGACGCCGTATCGCCGGGCGGGAAACGTTCTCTGGTTGGCGTTCGCGTGTGGTCTGCCGACCAGATAGGACGCCTGTCGCTTATGTGGAAAGCAGTCGAGAAACCATCGCATGCCCGTGGAGATCATCGTATCAACGCGGCAATTGCCTGTCAAGGACCTTTTGAACGCCGTTTGTGACGAACTCGATCAACTGGGGGCACTGTATGGAACTACAGATTCGCAAGCTCAAAGGACTCCGAAAAGACCAGCCTCTGCAAACCCCTCAACTCCCGGCTTCCGCCCGGCGACTCCCCAGCGCCCGCGCGACCAGGACAATCACAACTGCAACAACCAGCACCCCGATCAGTCCTGCCACAATGGTCGAAAGCGGCGTTTCGCCCAGGAAAGGTAGCGTATAATCAGGAATGATCTCATATGGCGCGCTTTGCCCCAGGTCGATAAAGCCCATGTCCTCGGCAACCCGTTCGAGACCGTCCGGGTCGGCAGATGCCAGAGGGGACAGCAGGACAACGATGAGCGCAGCGATTGCGCCGCCGATGATCCAGCCACGCCCGGCGCCAGGGCACGTCCCTTTCTCCATCACCTCCAGGCGCGTGCGCATAATGAAAGCCACAGCAGCAACGGTGATCAACGCCTCGCCGATGCCGATCAACGCATGGACGCCCATCATTGCCGGGATCACAATGTTCAGCGGGGTCGTGCCGCTCAACCAGAGTTGCAGGGAGGTCGCCAGCGCCGCGCCCATCACCGAGAGCCACGCCGCCACGCCGATGACAGCCAGCCGAACGGGCTGGCTTTGATTGATAACACTGCGGTACAGACCGTAGCCGATCAGTGCGGTGATCAACCCCATACTCAGAATGTTTGCGCCCATCACCAGCAAGCCGCCGTCCTGGAAGAGCAGCGCCTGAATGGCGATCACCGCGGTCATAACCAGGATGCCGCCCCATGGACCGAGAGTGACCGCCGCCAGGACGCCGCCCAGCAGATGCCCGGACGTTCCGCCGGTAATTGGAAAGTTGATCATCTGCGCGGCAAAGATGAACGCTGCCATGATCCCCAGGAGCGGCGCCTGCCGCTCATCGAGGTCACGCTGGGCGCGTCTGGCGGCAAGTGCGATGATGGCAATCGCTATTGCCCAGCATGCCAGCGAGATTGGCAGGTTGAGAAATCCGTCGGGAATGTGCAACTCCGCTCCGAAGAGCGACCACGGCGCTCCGGGTTTGTGACTGATGAAGTGCATACGATTACTCCTCCCACAACGATGCTAGCAACGGCGGATCGATGTTGCCGCCGCACACGATGACGCCGACTCGTCGCGCCATCGCCGGGAGTCGTCCGGACATCACTGCCGCAATGCCGACTGCGCCGCTCGGTTCGACCACGAGTTTCATGCGCAGGATCATAAAGCGTATCGCCTCGCGGATTTCATTGTCGCTCACGGTGACGATCTGCGCAACATGACGTTGCACGATGGGGAATGTCAGTGCGCCGGGGGTCGTAACGCGCAGTCCGTCGGCGATGGTGGCGGGTGGCGGGATGCTGATGCGTTCGCCTGCCAGCAACGAACGGCGTGTGTCGTCGGCGTCTTCCGGCTCGACGCCAATGACCTGGATGGCGGGGTTGACGCCATGAGCGGCAATGGCGCACCCGGAGATCAGCCCGCCGCCGCCGACCGGCACGACCAGCGTATCGATGTCATTCACCTGTTCGAGCAGTTCAAGCGCCGCCGTTCCCTGCCCTGCCATAATGTGCGGGTGATCGTAGGGCGGCACGAGGGTCGCGCCGCGCTCTTCCGCGATGCGCTGCGCCAGCGCTGCCCGGTCATCGTGCATACGGTCGTAGAACACAATCTCTGCGCCGTATCCGCGCGTGGCTTCTACCTTGACCGCCGGTGCATCAGAAGGCATGCAGATGATTGCTGGCGCGCCGAGCAACCCGGCAGCGAGCGCAACCCCCTGCGCATGGTTTCCCGATGAGTAGGCGACCACACCACGCTGACGCGCATCCTCTGGCAGGCGACTGATCATGTTGTATGCGCCGCGAAACTTGAACGCCCCGCCGCGTTGCAGGTTTTCGCATTTGAGAAATACCGTGCGTCCGCTCAATGCATCGAGTGTGCGCGAGGTCGCCACTGGCGTCACATGGGCGACGCCGTTGAGTCGATCACTGGCGGAACATACATCATCGAACGAGATGACATCGGTCATAGTGCTGACTCCAGGTGAGACACAAGCGGCATCGTTATGCGCGCAGCGGAGAGCAATCATGCAGAGCAGGGCGACTCCGGAATACGTGTTATTATACTACTCCCTTTTCAAACTCGATGAGGAGTGCGCACTCGTGTCGTCCGCTTCTTCCGCTCCACCGCCGCGCAGCCGCCTTCGCCTGCCGCATGCGCTGCGTGCGTTGCACCATCGCAACTACCGACTGTTGTTCTTCGGGCAATTGATCGCGCATATTGGCTTCTGGATGCAGGCAACCGCGCAGGGATGGCTTGTGCTGCGCCTGACGGATGCCCCCTTCTGGCTTGGTGCAATCGCGGCAGCGCAGTCGCTGCCAGTATTGATCCTCTCCGTCCCCGCCGGTGCACTGGCGGATCGCGTTCCCAAACGCACCCTTCTGCTGATAACCCAGGGAACGGCGATGGCGATGGCGCTGATCCTGGCATTGCTAATCTTCAGCGATACGGTGCAGGTATGGCATGTGCTCATTGCTGCCCTAATGGTCGGAATTGCGTCCGCGTTCGAGAACCCGGCGCGCCAGGCGTTCACCATAGAGTTGGTTGGACGTGACGACCTAATGAATGCGATTGCACTCGACTCGACCGTCATGAACGGTGCGCGCATCATCGGACTGGCGGTCGCCGGGGCGCTGGTTGCCGCCACAGGTGAAGGTCCGGCGTTTCTATTCAATGGTCTAAGTGTCCTGGCAGTGATCGGCGGGTTGCTCGTGATGTTGTTCATTCTGTCCTGCGGGTCCAACGCGGCGCCAATTCACAGACTCCGCCGTTTGTCGTTTAGATCGCCTGGGAACAGATCACGATCATCTATACCATCTTCGGCGCGATTCTGCTGGCGGCAGTACTGATCACGATTGCGCTGCTCCGGCAGATGAAACTGTTCCAGACGGTGAAACTGGGTGAAGCGATATAATCTCGAACGCGCGAACGTTCGACATGCAGCGTGACCACTATGAGCGAACCTCTGATACTCTGCGAAAATCTGGTCAAGATATACAAACTCGACGAGATCGAAATCGTTGCGCTCCGGGGTCTCGACCTGACCGTGCAGACGGGAGAAGTGATGGCGCTCGTCGGTGCGATCGGCAGCGGCAAAACGACCCTGCTCAATGTGCTTGGTGGGCTGGATTGCCCTTCTGCCGGAAAAGTCATCGTCGCTGGTAACGACCTGCTGAAACTAAGCGATGTGCAACTCGACCGCTATCGTCGCCAGTATGCTGGCTTTGTCTGGCAGCAGAAGGCGCGCAACCTGATCCCGTACCTGAACGTCGAGCAGAATGTCGAACTGCCGATGATCATGGCGGGCGTCGATGCGCGTGAGCGCCGCGAACGGGCTGGCGAACTGATCGATGCCGTCGGGTTGTCCCACCGTCGTAACCATCGCCTGACGCAACTCTCCGGCGGCGAACAGCAACGGATCGCGATTGCGATTGCGCTCGCCAACCGCCCGATGTTGCTGCTAAGCGACGAGCCGACCGGTGAACTCAATTCGCATACCGCCAAGACGATCTTTGAGATCTTCCATCACCTGAACCGCACCTACGGATTGACGGTCATGATAGTCTCGCACGACCTGCAGATTGCGCGGTTCGTTGACCGCATGGTAGCGATCCACGACGGCAAGACTAGCAGCGAAACCCGGCGCGTCGAAGCCGAAGCCGTTGATCCGGTCAACGGCGACAATGCCACACGCGGCCATGTCTTCGAAGAACTGGTGATGCTCGACTCCGCCGGTCGATTACAGATCCCCAAAGAGATCCGCGAGCGCTACAATATCGGCGACCATATTCGCATGGAAGAAACGCCCGAAGGTCTGGTGCTGCGACCGGTTGCAAGCGCAGCGCCAGTGATCAAACGGCTCGACAAGCCGGACGAGCCGCCGGAAAAACCGCGCGGCATCAAGAAATGGATGAACCTGCTGCAACGCTGACGATGATGACAACTCCTTTGACCATACCCGCAGTGCGTGTCACCAATGTCACACGCGCATACACGGTCAACAATGAACAGGTGCTTGCCCTGCGCGGCGTCAATCTGACGGTTGAAGAGGGCGCATTTATTGCGCTCATGGGGCGATCCGGTTCGGGCAAAACCGCCCTGCTCAACATGATCGGCGGTCTCGACCAACCAACGAGCGGGGAAGTTGCGCTCTACGGTCAGGTGTTGAACGGGATGAACCAGGATCAGTTGACCCTTTTGCGCCGTGAGAAGATCGGGTTCATTTTTCAGTCATTCGCGCTCCTCCCCCTTCTCTCGGCGTAGGAGAATGTTGAGATGCCGTTGCGCATCGCCTGGGTGCGTTCCAGGCGTGAGCGGCGGCAGCGCGCCGATGCCGCCCTGGCGCTCGTGGGGCTTGAACGCTGGGCGACGCACCGACCTGCCGAAATGTCCGGCGGGCAACAGCAACGGGTCGCAATCGCTCGCGCCCTCGTCTCACGCCCGCGTCTCCTGCTGGCGGATGAACCGACCGGCGAACTCGACTCGACAACCGGGCGGAATCTGCTCACCCTGCTGCGCACCATCGTCCGCACCGAAGGCGTGACCCTGATCATGGCGACCTACGACCGGATGATCTTCGATTTCGCCAACGTTGTGTATCAGTTGCGCAATGGGCAGCTTGAACCTTGAAAATCCAAACTTGACCTTTGGATTTTCAAGGATTATAATCGGGCCATGATTGTTCCAAGGCCCGCCGTTATCGCCCAGATCAACCATCAGCTGGCGATCCATCCGATTGTTGCCCTGTTGGGTCCTCGACAATGCGGCAAGACCACCGTGGCAAGGATGATCGCTGAGCAGCAACCGGCCACGTACTTCGATCTGGAGAATCCGGTGGACGTGCGTCGGCTCTCGGCGCCGCTGACCGTGCTCGAAGCGCTCTCCGGCCTGGTCATCATCGATGAAGTACAGCGACAGCCCCCTTTGTTCGAGTTGCTCCGGGTGCTGGTAGACCGTCCGCACCATTCCGCTCGCTTTCTGCTCTCAGGTTCTGCATCGCCCCATCTCGTTCGAGGCGTGTCGGAATCGCTGGCCGGGCGCATCGGGTTTGTTGATCTCTCCGGCTTCGACCTGTCCGAGGTCGGTCCCGCGCAACGTGATCGTCTGTGGCTCCGCGGCGGCTTCCCCAGGTCGTTCCTGGCTGACGATGACCGGAGCAGTCTGGCGTGGCGCGAGGCATTCATTCGTACCTTTCTCGAGCGGGACATCCCGCAACTGGGCATCACCATTCCCGCCGAAACCCTGCGGCGCTTCTGGACCATGATCGCCCACTATCACGGACAGATATGGAACGCTGCGGAGTTCGCCCGATCGTTGGGAGCGTCCGAAGTCACCGCGCGTCGTTATCTGGACATTCTCGTTGGCGCATATATGGTACGGTTACTGCCGCCGTGGTTCGAGAACATCGGCAAGCGCCAGGTCAAATCGCCCAAGGTGTACATTCGCGACACCGGCATCCTGCACGGTTTGTTGGGGCTGGAGACGCTGGCAGAGGTCCAGTCCCATCCCAGGCTGGGCGCCTCGTGGGAGGGATTCGCTATCGAGCAGATCATCGGCTTGCTGGGCACACGCGATGCGTATTTCTGGGCCACCCGCAGCGGCGCCGAACTCGATCTGCTAGTGCATCTGCGGGGCAGGCGGTATGGCTTCGAGATCAAGTACGCCGACGCGCCCGGCGCCAGTCGTTCGATGCACGTGGCTCTGCACGATCTCGGGCTGGATCACCTCTGGATCATCTATCCGGGGAAGCAAGAATACGCCCTTGATGCCCGGATCACCGTTCTGCCTATGGAAGCGCTGCCTGATCTGGCAGCCACGTTGCGCTGAGCGAGGCGCGGTACCTGACTGATGGTTGTTGAACAATTCCTCCGCTCCAGCCCTCACAGGCAGGCTTTGGATTTGGAGAGCCGAAAGAGAACACGGATCGGCATGGATACCGCGGATTAGCACGGGTTTTTCTGCCCACATCTGTGCCCATCTATGGTTTAAAACAGGCGCGAATCAGCACGGATTTTTCTGCCCACATCTGTGCCCATCTATGGTTTAAAACAGGCACAGGTTACCACCTCTTGGCGCGGGTTTCTCCAACAGCATCTGCGCCCACCCGTGGCTTCATATATGGTCTTTGAAGAGATAATCCGTTTCAGTCCGCGCAGGCAAGCTTCGCGCCGCCGAGCCAAGGGCTTATAGTCTTTAAGTAATCTTTAAGTAATTATTCCGCTCCAGCCCGCGCAGGCGGGCTTCGCCTTGGATAGCCGGAGCCTAAGGTCTTCGAAGAAATAAGATTTCCTGAGCGTCTACGACGAGAGTTGAAAGCGCCACCGTTTGGAAACAGTGGCGCCTAAAGAGCCGCAACCCTGCATGTTCATCGCAGAAAATTAGCGCCGCTCCTCATTGCGCCGCGGCGCAGCGCGCGGTCCGCGTGCGCCGACCGGTCCGGCTGAGTATTCTATCGTATGCCCGCGGTCAGCCGACAGCCCAACGCTGGGTTGCTGCGGTCCGTCGTTCAGCGAGCGACCGACCTCCGCAGCCCGCAGTTCCTGCGCCTGTACAAGCAATTCTGGGGCTGGCTCGTGATAGAATTCCAGCGCCTCGCCATGCCGATCCACACCGGTGGCGACTACCAGCACTCTGCTGCCGGACGGGATGCCGCCCGATGCGATCAGATCGGCGAGTGGCGCCTCGATCAGTTTCAGCAGTTGCTGGCGAAGCGGGCGAGCACCAAAGCGCGGCTCAAACCCCTTGCGCAACACATATTCGCGCGCTTCTTCGGTCAATGTGACGTGAATGCCATGCCGCAGATATTGCTCATTCGCTTCCTGCACCATCCGATCAAGCACCTGTCGCAGCACCTCGCTCGACAACGGACGAAACGCAATAATCTCATCGATGCGGTTGATCCACTCAGGCTGAAACACCTTCTGCAACGCCTCGAACCCAATCTGATAGATCTGCCGTCCTGTCGCCTCAACATCCTGGCGCGACGTGCGAAAGCCAATGGTACGCTGGTCGAGAAAATCAACCATCTCCTTCGCCCCAACGTTGGTCGTCAAAATCACAATGCTATTGCTGAATGACACCCGCCGCCCACCGTTCAACAACAGAATCTCGCCATCCTCCATAATCTGAAGCAGCAGATTCCACAACTCCGGTTGACCTTTTTCAATCTCGTCAAACAGGACGACACTATTCTCCTGCTCGATAATGTCGGGATTCAGCAACGGCTTCTGGTCGCGCCCGACGTAGGACGGCGGCGCTCCAACCAGCGCCGATACCTCATGACCCTGTGAGAACAGCGAGCAATCGATCTTGAGAAACGCCTCGCCATCGGGACGCAGCAGTTGCGCCAACTGGCGCGCCATTGCTGTCTTGCCGACCCCGGTCGGTCCCAGGAATAGCAACGTCGCGCGTGGGCGGCGCGGATTACCCGCCGAAAACCCGAAACGCGCCCGGTTCAGCACCCGAATGACCGCTTCAATAGCACGATCCTGACCAAAAATGGTTTGACGCAGTTGCTTCTCTACAATATCAAGCGGATTCTTGTTGCCGCGGATCGCACGCTGCATGGTGGGCGGTATTTGGTCCATAACAACCTCTCAATGAAACGCCACAGACTGTTTTCTAGGATCGATTATAGACAAGAGATCGGATGCATGTGTATGCAACATTGTGTCGGGTATGTTGCGAAGATGTGATCATTATGCCGATACGTATCTTCTCCATGTGAGTTTAACCGTGGCATAACAGAACGTTAACGCTCATCGATTAGATTTGAAATATGACGACAATACTCCTGGTCGAAGACGATAGCGTTCTCCTTGAAACGCTCTCGTACAATTTTGAGCGGGCAGGGTTTCAGGTCGCAACCGCTTCGGATGGGCTGGCCGGGCTGGAAATGGCGCGTCGGACGCATCCCGATCTGATCATCCTTGATGTGATGCTGCCGGGGCTTGATGGTTTTTCCGTCTGTCGCGCAGTGGCGAAAGAGACAACGGTTCCTATTGTCCTGCTGACGGCGCTGCACGATGAGGCACACCGGATCGCTGGACTAGAGCTTGGCGCGATCGATTACGTGGTCAAGCCATTCAGTATGGGCGAGTTGCTGGCGCGTGTACGAGCTATCTTGCGTTGGAATGAACGCCAGCGACAAACTCCATCCTCGAATGTGCTGTGTGTCGGTCCGGTGCAACTGGATCGCAACAGCCGACGTGTCTGGTACAAGGACCGCGAGATCGAACTCTCGCACAAGGAGTTCGATCTGCTCGCCTGCCTGATGCACAACGCTGGCGTCGCGCTCTCACGTGATCTGTTGCTGGAGCGTGTTTGGGGCAGCGATTTTCTTGGTTCGAACCGGACGATCGACGTTCACGTGCGCTGGCTGCGCGAAAAACTGGAGCCTGATCCCGCCAATCCGACGCTGATCCGCACTGTGCGCGGTATCGGGTACTGCTTTCAGGACCCGGCAACAGACCCGCCAGGGCGTCGCGTATCGCAGGAGTCGGAGCCAGCGTCCTGATCGCCGGTCGCTCAGCGGCGCATGCGTTCCTTGAGGGCGCGCTCGATGTCGCGGCGTGCTTCACGGCGCGCAATATCGTCGCGTTTGTCATAGAGTTTCTTGCCGCGTGCTAGCCCGATTTCGACTTTTGCGCGCTGTCTGCGCAGATACAGCCGGAGCGGCACGAGCGTATATCCCTGCCGTTCGACCTGCCCGGCAAGGCGGGAAATCTCGCGCCGATGCAACAGCAATTTCCGCGGTCGGGTCGGCTCGTGGTTGAAGTACGTCCCGGATTGCTTGTAGGGCGCAATATGCACATCGTAGAGCCACGCTTCGCCATCGACGATGCGCACATAGCCGCCACGTAGGTTCACCTGCCCGGCGCGGATTGACTTGATCTCACTACCGGTCAGCGCAATCCCTGCTTCATACGTCTCTTCGATAATATAATCGTGGCGTGCCTTGCGATTGTCGGCAATCACGCGCTCAATATCGTTCCCCCGCGCCATAGCGGGACCTCGCTTTACATCCCAGGTTCAACAATGTCCTGACATTATAGATGCTGCCTGCGTAATGCACAAACTGAGAATAAGGCTTGTGCGCTCAGCGCGCTATCAGCGCGGTATTGATTGCATCGCGCAGGTGAAGCGCCATCGTGCGCGCCGCCGTAGCAAAGTTCGTTCCACGGTCGGCATACAACACCGCACGCGAGACGTTGATAATCATCAAAGGTTCATCGACTGCTGCGGCGGCGCGCACCGTTGCGCCCAGGTCGCCACCCTGCGCCCCGATCCCAGGCACAAGCAGAAGCATATCCGGGCAGGCACGACGGACCTCTGTGAGCGCAGCCGGATGCGTCGCGCCAACCACTAGCCCTGTATTGCCGTGCATATTCCAGCGGTCGCGCGCCATTTCTGCAACCGCCAGATACAGCGGACGTCCATCCGCCAGGCGCATATCCTGCAGATCACGGCTGCCAGGGTTCGATGTTTTGCAGAGAATGAAACATCCCCGTTGGGAATGCCGCAGGAATGGTTCGAGCGCATCGCTTCCCAGATACGGACTCACTGTCACTGCGTCGGCGTCGAGCATCTCAAAAGCAGCGCGCGCATATGCTTCCGCCGTGGAACCAATATCGCCACGTTTTGCATCGAGAATGATCGGCGGTCCCAATCGCAATCGGATGAGCCGTTCGAGCGCCGACCATCCTGCAGCGCCGAACGCCTCGAAAAAGGCAATATTGGGTTTGAACGCGCAAACGAGATCTGATGTCGCCTCCATAATGGCGGCGCAAAAAGCGTATACCCCTCCGGCATCAGCTGGCAGATGCGCTGGCATCCGCTCAGGCTCTGGGTCCAACCCAATGCACAACCAGCTCCGGTTTCGTTGGGCAGTAGCACAGACTGTTTCACGAAAGGTCATACCTTCACATGGCATTGCGAATCCGCCTTGCAAATAGGGTGCCACAGTACTGGCATTGTAACTCACAACAATTATACTATCCGCATCGCATCCAGCTATTGGCTACCGCCTATCAGCTATCGCCTATCGGCTATCGCCTATCAGCTCAGGCGCGATGCGGACAGGTTCTGTGGATAATGTGGACAGGGTGTTTATAACATTCGTGGATAAAGGGGTTGACTTTAACTACTCGCTAATGTATAGTAGCCGCAGAAACAACGGGGCGCCGTGTTCGCGTTCTGGTCAGGCAATGAATCGGGGGGCTTGGAGTCATTTACTCTTAGCCCCGTCTTGTTGCCAACTGTACATCGGCAGTATTGGACTATTGCACAATCAGCAGGGGCGATAGCCCGGCGTAACCGCAAATGAAATTCATGCAAGAAGGTAGACACATGGCCACCGAGATCGTGGAGCAGACACAACAGGCGTGGGCGCAAACTCTCGAGTATCTTCTAGAAATCGGGCGCACACGCGGATTCCTGACCTACAACGAAATCCTCGAAGCGCTGCCGCAACCTGAGCACCACATTGCTGATGTTGATCAACTATATGCATCCCTTCAGGCAGAGGGCATTCGCGTCGTCGAAACCCCGATCGACATCCACGACAACGGTTCGACCGGCGACGATGAGTTGCTGACGGATATGCCTGACCTGACCGATGTGGCGCTCGATGATCCGGTCCGCATGTATTTGCAAGAGATCGGTCAGGTTCCACTACTGTCGGCAGAACAGGAAGTCATGCTGGCAAAGGCGATGGAAGCCGGTCATCGTGCACGTCGTGCGCTCGAACGCGAAGAGTACAGCTCCTGGCAGGAGCGCATGATGTACGAGCAGCAGGTCGCGCAGGGCAATGAGGCGCGCCAGCACCTGATCCAGGCCAACCTGCGACTGGTCGTTTCGATAGCCAAGAAGTACACATCGTATGGGCTAACGATGATGGACCTGGTGCAGGAGGGCAATATCGGTCTCATGCGCGCGGTCGAAAAGTTCGACTATACCAAAGGACACAAATTCTCCACATATGCTACATGGTGGATCCGTCAGGCGATCACCCGCGCTATTGCCGATCAGAGCCGTACCATTCGTCTGCCAGTGCATATGGGTGAAGCGATCAGCCAGGTGAAGCGCACCTCTCACAAACTTCAGCAGACGATGCAGCGCGAACCCACGCCAGAAGAGATTGCCGACGCAATGGGCATCAGTTCAGCAAAGGTGCGCCGCACGCTGGAAGCATCGATGCATCCGCTCTCGCTGGAAATGCCGGTCGGTCAGGAAGGTGAAGGGCGAATGGGTGACTTTATCGAAGACGACCGGATCTCGACGCCAGCTGAGGCTGCTGCGGCTTCGATGCTGCGCGAGCAACTCGAAGAGGTATTACAGAAGCTGCCGGAGCGTGAGCGCAAGATTATTCAGTTGCGCTACGGCTTGAAAGATGGGCGGTACCGCACGCTCGAAGAAGTCGGTATGGAGTTCGGCATTACGCGCGAACGCATCCGCCAGATCGAGGCGGTGGCGCTTCGAAAATTGCGCCATCCGTACCTTGGTAAGAAGTTGCGCGGCTATCTCGATTGACGCACTGTTGTGCCCGCCCCCTTATCGTCTGGCGATAAGGGGGCTTCTCTGTTTGATCGATGCTAGACCGCGTGCGTGTGACCGACTCCTGGTATACTATCTGAGAACTGTGCGTCATCCGCCCATCCTTGTGCTTCCATCAGCTATAATGCGCGTTAACGCGCTGTGTTGCGGGCTGTTCGCCGACCTGTCTCATCTGCGCGAGCACTATATAGACGGAATCATTGTTAGTGTATCTGTAAGGAGACGTAACTTATGGCAACTCGATTGAGCGATGCTGAGATTGAAGAGCGCCTCGGCGATCTGACTGGATGGACACGCGAGGGCAATGAGATCCGGAAGACATTTCAACTTCCCTCGTTTCCTTCTGCAATTGCGTTTGTCGTCAACGTCGCCTTCCTGGCTGAAGCCGCCAGACACCATCCTGATATCGATATTCGCTGGCGTAAGGTGACGCTGAGCCTGACTACCCACGATGCTGGCGGCTTAACGCAGAAGGACTTCGATCTGGCCGCCCAGATCGATGAGATTATGTAAGCAGTGAGCGGTGTGGTTCGGATAGATGGAGCGGTACGTATCGTCAATATCTGTTGCGACCGGTGCACGTAATGGAAGCCTGGCGCAGTGATCCGCCTCGTTCTCCGTCAGTATTGCTGCGAAGAGCGAGACAGACGACAAGGTTAGGATGACGAAACGCAGGTGGCGTTACCGGGTTCGTCAATTCGTCACTGCCCTGATTGCCGGTATTCGTCTGGATGAGCGTGTCCTGCTTGTGCGCACGTTGAGCGATCCGCAGTTGCTACTTTTTGAGCGCATGCCGCGGTTCGCTCAACGTCACAGCCTCGATGTCTATCACGCACTGGTACGCGCCGGTCACACCGACCCGCATCTGCTCCAGGCAGCGCTGCTGCACGATTGCGGGAAGGTTGATCCAAACGGTCGAACCATCCCCCTGATATACTATATCATCATTGTGCTGCTGCAACAGTATGCCCCTGATCTGTACCAGCGCGCCGCGCGCAACGGTCGCGGTCTGCTTTACCCGTTCACTCTTCACGCCACCCATGAGCAGCGCAGCGTCATCTACGTTCGGGCAGCAGGAAGTCATCCAGATGTCGTGCAGATCCTGAGCGACTACGCCGAACGACGCGCAACGCCATTCGCCGACGCACTGCGCGCTGCTGACGATACGAGTTGAACGCCATGATCGCCAATCATCTCGACTACACCATAACCCTGCCGGTGTTCGAGGGTCCGCTCGATCTGCTGCTGCGCCTGATCGAGCGTGAGGAACTGGATATTACCAGAGTGGCGCTTGCACACGTCGCCGAACAGTACCTTGCGCATGTGCGTGCGATGGAAACGCCGGATCCGGCGTCGCTCTCGGCGTTTTTAGTTATGGCGGCACGTTTGCTGCTGTTGAAATCGCGGGCGTTGCTGCCACAACCGCCAGCAACCGGCGACCCGGAACCAGACGACGATGACGACGCATTGGTGCGTCAGCTGCAGGATTATCAGCGCTTCCAACGACTTGCTGCGCTGTTGCGTCGCTATGAGGGTCGTCGCATGTATCTGCGGCTCGCCCCTCCTCCGGCGCCGCGCTCCACGCCGCTTGACCATACGGTCGCTGACCTGATTGCTGCCATACAACGCCGCAAGCAGTTGATGCTGCCGCTCGATCCGCCGCCTGTTGCGCTTCCCGCGCCGAAGATCGTCACTGTTGGCGAGATGATCGACCGCATTCGCGCACGACTTGCGGAGCGCTCCTGGATCGCATTCGAGGAAATTATCTCGCTGACTGCCCGACGCATCGAGATCGTCGTCGCATTCTGGGCAGTGCTGGAACTTTGGAAACGCTGCGCAGTTATGGTCGAACAGACCGGTCTCTTTGGCACGATTGTGATCCGCCGCGGACCGGGGTTCGCTGCTGGTTGGGAGTTGGAGGTTGAAGGTTGAAGGTGGAACGTTGAACGTTGAAGGTTAGACGTTGAAGGTAGAACGTTGAACATTGAATGTTAGATTGGTTCTTACAGAGGTTAGATCGATTGGACAGGGACCCCTACCCTTCGCTCTTCCCGTTGTGGTCGCGTTTGAAATCAACAAAACGATAACCGATTCCGCGCTCGGTCAGAATGTACTTCGGATTTGCCGGATCCTCCTCGATCTTCTGCCGCAGATAGGTGATATAGAGCCGCAGGTAGTGCGTCTCATCGCGGTACTCTGGCCCCCACACCTTGCTCAGGAGTTGCTCGTGGGTCATCACATACCCGGCATTCTGTACCAGGTGGTATAGCAGCCGGTACTCGGTCGGGCGTAGATTCACCCGTTCGCCGTTCACCAGCACTTCACGTCGGGCAAAGTCGATCTGAAGTCGGTCATCCACCTTCACCAGGGTTTGCGGTGCTGGCGGCGGGGTATAGTGGCGTCGCAGCACAGCGCGAATGCGACTCACCAGTTCACGGTGACTGAACGGCTTGCCAATATAATCATCGGCACCCAGTTCCAGTCCCTTGATGCGGTCCTCTTCATCGTCCTTTGCAGTCAGCACCAGCACCGGCACCGACGACGCCTGCCGCAATCGACGCAGGGTCTCAAAACCATCCATCACCGGCATCATAATGTCGAGCAGCACGACATCCGGCATCTCGTCGCGCACCTTCTCCAGCGCCTCACGCCCATTCGATGCGCTGATAACCCGGCATCCCTCCAGTTCCAGGTTCATGCGCATGAAATTAACCATGCGCGGCTCGTCGTCAACGACGAGGATCAGTTTGTCTTTGAGTTCTGACATATGCGTGGGTTCCTCACTGTTCATGGTCTTCAAGCAGCGGTGGTTCGGCGTAAGGCGGCAACATGGCTGGCGGTTCACACACGCCTTCAGAAGAAGCGGGCTGCATCTCAGGCGCCACTGTCTGGTCGCCCAGCATTGGCGTCGCCAGCGGTACCGTGAACGAAAAGCGAGAACCGCGTCCGGGTCGACTGTCCACCCAGATTCGTCCTCCCTGCGCTTCGACAATAACACGCGACAGGAACAGCCCCAATCCAGCCCCCTGTGTCTCACGTCGCAAACGATTGTCAACGCGGTAGAAGCGACGGAAAAGTTTCTTCTGCTCCTCAAATGGAATGCCAATCCCCTGATCACTGACCGAGATGATCGCATAATCGCCGCTCACGCGTGCTGCAATGCGCACTAGTCCGCCATTCGGACTGTACTTGATCGCATTGCTGACCAGATTTTCCAGCACAGTGCGAGTGCGCTCGTAGTCGGCATGCACCGGTGGCAGATCATCGGGGATGTCGATCTCGAAGGTGAATCGCTCACCCGCCTGTGGCATGAATCGCTCGACCACACGTTCCACCAGCGGACGCACTGCCCAGTCGCTCAATTCCAGCCGCAACCCATCGGTTTGCAGGCGGGACGCCTCCAGCAGCGTATTGATCTGCTGTGCCAGACGATCAGCCTCTTCAATAATGACCATCAATCCTTCCCGCAACGTCGCAGCGTCCCACGCTGCGTCCTGACGCGCTAGCGTTTCAGCATACCCTTTGATGATACTGACCGGTGTACGCAGTTCATGCGAGATGACCGAGATGAACGTATTCTGCATTTCCGCCTCGATTTTTTGCTCGGTCACATCGCGAACATTCGCAATTGCGCCCAAAAATGCGCCCTGTGGACTACGCTGTGCAGCGTACCGACTCTGGACATAGAGACGTCGACCGTCGCGGGTAGTGATCCACCCTTCAGCGACGGGGTTCGGCTCGAATGGCTGACGTTGCAGCGGGCAATCGGTCAGGCAGAGGTTGGCGCCCTGTGGCGTATGGATCGCAAGCACCTCGGCGCATGGACGTCCGATCGCCTCTTCACGACTCCACCCGGTCAGTTGCTCCATTGCACGGTTGAACGTCGTAATACGCCAGCGCGAGTCGAGGATCATCACGCCATCGGCGCTGTTCTCGATGAGCGCATCGAGGTGCTGCTTTTCCCGCAGCACACTCTGGAACAGGCGAGCATTCGAAACCGCGATAGCCGCCTGATCAGCGAAGGCGGTGAGGAGTTGATGTTCCTCTGCGGTGAACTCGACATTCAGCGCCGCGCGAAAGACATAGATCACCCCGACCGTCGCGCCGCGAAACACAAGAGGCAATGCGCTCACGTGGCGCAACGGCAACCCGATGTCGGCGCCAACCTCACGCAGACGGCGCACCAGCGTTGGTTGATCGTCGATGGGCGTTGCCAGCAGTTCACTGAAAGCGGGCCAGGTTTCGCGCGCTAGCCCCGACGCCGCATATATGCGCGTCACGCCATCATCATCGCGCAACGCGATCAAACCGGAGTTGCCAGCAAGCAGATCAACCGCCACCTCGATCACCAGGTTGAGCACACTGGTCAGATCGAGTTGTGCTGTGATTGCACGACTGATGCGCAGCAACGACTCGAGTTGCCGCAAACGCTGGTCATACCGGTCTAACATCGTTCTAACGCTCCATAGATAGCATTCTAACACACATGACATATACTGCTCAACGGAGGCAAGAAGACAACGGTCGTACCAGGCAACAAAAACCTGATACACCAAAGGAGGCAGAGCCATGACCAACCTGACTCGCTGGGATCCCTTCCAGGAGATGATGACCCTGCGCGAAGCAATGAACCAGTTGTTTGAGGAAAGCTTCGTGCGCACCGATCTGGCGCGTGGCAGCTTCATGCCGGCGATCGACCTGAGCGAAACTGAGGATGCCTATTTGGTCGAAGCGGCAGTGCCCGGGCTGAAGCCGGAAGACCTGGAAGTGACAGTAGAAAATAGCGTGCTGACAATCAAAGGCGAGATTAAGCAGGAGTCGCAGGAGACGAAGCGCAACTATCATCGGATCGAGCGACGCTACGGCACCTTCCAGCGCCAGGTTGCGCTGCCACGCTCAGTCAAGGCGGATGAAATCAAAGCGACACTGAGCAACGGTGTCTTGCGGTTGGAGATCCCAAAGGCCGAGGAAGTCAAGCCACGTCGCATTCTGATCAACCCGACGACCAACTGAATCCTTCGGGCAGCCTTCTCTATACCCTGCCTGTCAGCGCCGATGCGTTGGCAGGCAGGGCATTTCATTAATGAACGACAGTCTGTTAATACTTACATGTCGTCACATCTCGAAAGAATATTCAACCGGCTCCCACATACCGTAAGCCGCTACCTGATCGGTTGTACAGCATAGCACGCACTGGGCGATAGCACAATTACTGTTTACAAAGAGCACTGGACATTCGAGATTCTGCATGCTATGATCACAGTAAAGCAACCAATCGGTACAGGTATGCCCGTCAGAGTCCTGAGCCGGGGCGTCAAAGTAGGGGTGCGCATCTATGCGACTCGATCTGAGTAGTAAGCGAGCAAGGAAACTCATCCGTGAGCACGACCTGAGTGAGGAAGAGATTTTACAGATCGTTGCATCGGCGCGCATCAATCTGGCGACGTTCGATCCGGAATACCGCACCAATGTCACTCAGATAGCTGAAGATTTGCGTAAGAGCCGTCCGACGATCTATGGATGGGCAGATCGTGCGCTGGCGGCTACCATTCAATCGTTGCGTAACATCCGCACGGGACGCCCGCCCAAAGAGCGTGAGCGCAGCGCCGAGAATGACGCATAGAGTGCGCTACGTGGAGCAAAGCTGCAATCACGTCGTTACCACTTTGATCATCTTCTGATATGAAACTGTGTAGTATAATGGAGAATAGACTGCCACAGACGCGCGGCACGCTCGCCAAGATTCGGATGGCGCGTGCACGCGACTTGCGGTATAAACGGTGTGCTATAATAACGAAACAAAGAGGCGATGCATATGCAGCGCGCCTTTTCTGGTGCACACAGAGCGGAGAGCCGCATGGATCCACAACTGACGAGCCAGATTGTTCCTGCCGAAGAGATCAAAGTTATTGAAGAATGTCTTGTACGCCTTGCTGAAGACACGGGCGGCAACTATGTGTTGCTCCTTGATAAGAGTGGGCAGGTGATCACGGCGCAGGGAGACGCCGCACGCCAGGATATTACTGCCCTGGGTGCACTGATCGCCGGTACCTTTGCCTCTTCGCGCGAGGTCGCTAAGTTGCTGCGCGAAAAAGATTTCCGCCAGTTGTTTACACAAGGCGTACGGGAGAATATCTTCATCTCGCTAATCGAAGACCAGTGGATACTGTGCATCATCTTCAACAAAGGAACGCATATTGGATTGGTGAAGGTGCTGACGAAAAAAGCTACCGATGATCTGAGTGTGGTTCTCGAGCGTGTGCGCGAACAACAAAAGGCGCGCGACGATGTGCTTGGCTCGTCGTTCCGCACTTCGATGGAAGATACAATTGACCTCCTGTTCCGCGACTAGTCGGCCACTGCCGCGCTTTCGCGCCATCGGGCACGGCCGCCGCATGCAGACGAGAGGACCTATGGCTCTGATCAACGTTGCTGCACGTGAGATCCATTGCAAGATCGTGTACTATGGCCCTGGCATGAGCGGGAAAACTAGTAACCTGCAGTATATCCATAGCCAGGTGCCCAAAGAAGCCAAAGGGGAGTTGTTGTCGATTGCTACGGAGACTGAACGCACCCTGTTTTTTGACTTTTTGCCGCTCGATCTAGGAAAGGTGCGTGGGTTTCAGACGCGTTTTCACCTCTACACGGTTCCAGGTCAGGTGCTATACGAACGAACGCGCGTTGCTGTGCTCAGCGGCGCTGATGGAGTCGTCTTCGTCGCCGATTCGCAAAAGCACAAACTTGAAGAAAATATTCGCAGCCTGCGTGAACTGGCGGTCAATATCACGCGGCAGAACAAGCGCTTCCAGGATTTTCCAGTTGTGTTGCAGTACAATAAGCGCGATGTTCCCGGTGCGCTGCCAGTTGCGACGCTCGATAAATATCTGAATACGCTTGGCTGGCAGCGGTTCGAGGCAACGGCGACGAGTGGCGCTGGCGTGTTCGATACGTTGAAGGCAATCAGCAAACTGGTCATTAGCAAACTGTAGCGCGCGCGGATTCCTGGCGGCAACACGCCTTCTATCTGTGCGCCTGGAATGAAAGCCATGGCACTCGCGGGCGATCTGAGCGAGTTTTCGCTAACCGATATTATTCAGTTGATCGAGTTGAGCAACAAATCAGGCGCTGTGCATCTTCAGGGGAAGCGCGGCACACAGGAAATCGATGGCTGGCTCTACTTCCGCGATGGGAAGATTATCGGTGCGCGTCTGGGATCGCTGCCTCCCCTCGAAGCGGCATACACCTTCTTTACCCTTACCTCTGGTCCTTTCCGCTTTCACGAAGATGTGTTGCTCGATAAGCCAACGATCACGCAGAGCAACAATATGATCATCATGGAAGGCATTATGCGCCAGGAAGCACTGGCGCATGCCTCGGAACCAACGCTTTCCTCAACGACGATCCTGCGCCTTGTGCCCAATCCGGCGTCTACCGGTGGCGAGATCAGCCTGGAAGCGGATGAGTGGCGCGTGTTGACAATGGTGAATGGCAAAAACACGGTCGGGTATATTGCGCAACGCAGTGGACTGGGTGAGGCGCGTACATGCGAAATCCTGAATCGCCTGCTTGAGAGTGGTCTGGTTGAAAAACGTGACTCGAACCTGACCGACTCGTTGTTCCCCGAACTCGAACGCATTGTTCTGGAGGCGCTCGGTCCTACCGCCCGCGCGCTGCTGGTCGAGGCATATGTGCGCGCTGGCATCCACGACCAGGATACGGCGACGCCGGAACAGGTCACGACAGCTCTTAATCTCTTTGAGGCATCGGCGATGCGCGCGTTTGGCGAAGCGCGCGTTCGAGAACCTGTCGCACAAATGAGATCGTTTGCTGAACAGGTCTTTCGTGCGATGTGATGTCGTCAGGAGTTGCTTTCCCCTGTCGCATCTGCAACCTTCGCGCCTGCTACGTTCCCATGTGCTCACCTTCATTGTTCCCGTGACCGGGGCAAGCGGCGATGTTGCAGTGCAACATCGCCACGGTCGCACCTGCTACTTGCCGGTCTTCCACCGCTCGCAATTCTAAAATGGCTTCCTGATGAGGAACATGCCCTCTCTGCCATCCGTCCGTCGGTATTGGTTACGCTCTAGTTATACTCGCCAGTTATTATCGTAAGCGGTTGTTCGTTATACGTCGTATCATTTTTGCAACACTGCTTCTGCGAACATCCGCCGCTAAAATCCTGGCTCTGATGCATGACCAGGAGGCGCGATGAGCGCACGGCAGATTGGGAGGACATCGTACTATGCCACACATATACGTCATTCGACAGACTCTTCGGTCCTGGTTACGCGATTGGGGTGGCGCACTTACCATTATGGCGCTGATTCTTGTGATCCCCTGCGCTGTCTGGATGGCGCTCGAATTGGGGGACGCAGAGACTCGAAACTGGCTGGCGCAGACAACGTATTTGTTTTTCAGCATCGTTGCAATGATGCTCACGTTTCGCGTTGCACGCGCCGCGCACGTGCCTGCGAGAATACGGCGCAGCTGGCTCTTCTTCGGAGCCGCGTTCCTTGCCAGCGGGTTGGGGAACGCGATCTGGCTTATTTATACGAAGGCGCTCCACCAGGAGCCAGCTGCCTCGTGGGCGGATCTCTTCTGGCTTGCTTTCTACCCTCTGATCCTGATCGGACTGCTCTTTCTGCCAACCGCTCCTCGTCAACGTGCGGAACGGGTTGCCTTCTGGCTCGATGCGGGCGCTACGCTGGTGGGCGGGGGCATGCTGATCTGGTTCTTCAGCGTTTTACCACGCGCCGGTGCAGGTCTGGACGATCCGTGGCTAACCGCATTGTTACTTGCGTACCCGGTTGGCGATCTGATCGCCTTGTTTGGCGTTGTGCGCATTGCGCTCGGGAGCGACAACTGGCGCGGCGCTCTCCCCATGCATATGTTCAGTCTTGGGCTGCTGGCGTTCCTCGCGGGCGACCTTGGTTATTCGAGCATGATGATGAGTGAAACATACCAGGAAGGTATGTGGCCCAGCAGTTTGTGGATCGCGGCATACACCATCTTTGCCGTCGCCGCCCAGTTGCAACTCACCAGTCAGGCTGCACTGGCAGGTCAGTCTGCAACCGATGGCGCAACAACCGCCTCGCTCAACCTGCTTCCCTATCTTGGCATCGTCGTCGGTTTTGGGTTATTGCTGGCGGTGACCATTCAAAACTGGACGAGACCGCTTGGCGACCTGATCATCGGGGCGCTGGCTTTGACGGTGATTGTCATGGTGCGCCAGATCGTCGCCATGCGCGAAAATGTGCGCCTAGCGACCGAGCGCGCCGCAGCCGAGCATGCCAGTCAGATCAAGAGCGAATTTCTGGCGAACATGTCGCACGAACTGCGCACGCCATTGAATTCGATCATCAACTTTACCCGCATTATCAGCACCGGCGCACGCGGACCTGTGACGCCAGAGCAGATCGATTATCTGAATCGGGTGCGGCAGAGCGGCGAGCATCTGCTGGGACTAATCAACGATATTCTCGATCTGTCGAAGATCGAAGCCGATCGAATGGAACTCTTTCGCGAATCTTTCCAGATCGGCGACCTCATTCAGAGCGTTCTGGCGACGGCAAGCGGGCTGGTCAAGGAGAAGCCATCAAACTGCGGAGCGAGATTGCGCCAGACCTGCCGCCGGTCTACGCTGATCGCACACGCGTTCGGCAGGTCTTGCTCAACCTGCTCTCGAATGCGGCAAAGTTCACCGATGCTGGCACAATCACAGTACGTGCCGAGAAGCGCAACGGCGAGATCGTGATCCATGTGAGCGATACAGGAATCGGTATTGCACCGGAGCATCTCGAAAAGATCTTCGAGGCATTTCGCCAGCTGGACAATGCCAGCAATCGCCGCTATGAGGGCACAGGGTTGGGGCTGGCGATCTGCCGTCGCCTGGTCGATCTGCACGGCGGCCGGTTGTGGGTCGAAAGCGCCGTGGGGGTCGGTTCGACCTTCTCGTTCAGCCTGCCGCTGACGACAGCGACTCAGTCTGCGTCATCGCCTGAGTCGTCGCAGACATACGAACCGTCGGGCGCAATTCCGATAGTCGTGATTGACGATGATCCTGCAGCCATTGAGATCGTTCGCACGTATCTATCGCGCGACGGATATTCAGTGGTTGCAGTCACCGACAGCCGTCACGCCATTGCAGAGGTACGGCGGATTAAGCCGGCGGCGATCATCCTGGACGTGCTGATGCCGCACCGCGATGGCTGGGAGATTCTGGCGGATCTGAAAGCCGATTCAGAGTTACAGGCGATCCCGGTGGCGCTCTACACCATTGTCGAACAGCAGCGCCTCGGATTCCATCTCGGCGCCAGCGCGTACCTAATTAAACCGATAGATGAGATGCAGTTGCGCACTACCGTAGCACGCCTGATCCAGAAGAACGCTTCAATCGTCGTCATCGATGATGATCGCAATCAGCTCGAAATTATTGCCGACTGTCTCAATCGGGCAGGCGCGTACCAGGTGCATGTGGCGAACAGCGGTGCACAGGGCTGGGCAGAGATTGTCCAAAGGCGACCCGATCTGATCATCCTCGACCTGATGATGCCGGAAATCGATGGGTTCACGATTCTGAAACGACTGGAAACCAATCCGCACACCCGACATATTCCGGTTGTTGTGCTGTCGGCAAAAAACCTGACCATTCAGGAGCGCGCGTATCTTGCGCAACGGGTCAAAGCCCTGCTCGCCAAAGGCGACACGTCTCCTGAACATTTGCTCAATCGTGTCATGGAACTGTTGAACGCTAGGAACGCGATGGATGTGTCTGCGAACTGACAGGAAACATACGATACTTCCCCGTAGAAGGAGGAATAGTAATGATGATCCGCCCGGAAGACGCTTATGTGCTGGTCATAGAGGACGACGCAAACAATCTAATGATAACCGTCGATCTGCTCCGGATGATGGGCATTCGCTACGTCAATGCGCGTGCGTCCGGTTGGCAGGCGCTGAAACTGATTGAGACGATGCCACGTGTCGATCTTGTCCTACTTGATATTCAACTGCCCTATGAAGATGGGTACCAGGTGTTGCGTCAATTGCGCGCTCACCCGAAACTGCGCACGACTCGCATTGCGGCAGTGACTGCCAACGTTCTGCCCCAGGACGAAGCGCGCGCCCGCGCTGCCGGGTTCGATGGGTTCATCGGCAAACCTATCGATTTCGACCGTTTCCCGCAGCAAATCAGGTTACTGCTGGAAGGCGCCAGGGTCTGGCAGCCACGCTGAAATCGTTCAGATCGACGACAGGATCGTGAAGCCAGCGATCTGTGGTTCTCCTGTGCTTATCGAGAATTGCTCTGCAGGCGTCCTGTATCCTGCGCAACTGGTCATCCACTGCTGACGCGGGCATGCGGGCGGAGACCCGCGCGCTGAAAGGATGTGTCGCCCTTAGGTGTGCGAACTTCCGGTTGCCGTCTGCTGCTGCTGCGTTGGGGATCCGACAGGCATGAACGCCTGGGAACTCCGAACCTTCCCCGGCGCTCCCTTCTCGTAACCTGTATTATGTTCAAAAAAATGTACCTGATGCTCTGTGGTACAATGAAGGTCGAATAGTGCGCCTGCTGTGCGAACAGTGTGCAATTTCCGAAAAGGCAGGCGGCGTTTGTACCGTCGGAGGCGCTGTGTGCGTGCGCTTGTAAGCGTTTATGATAAGCATGATATTGAAGCGTTTGCCGCCGGTCTGGTCGAACTCGGATACGAGATTGTTTCGACCGGCAACACGGCACGAACGCTTGCCGCTGCCGGTATTCCAGTACGATTGGTCAGTGATGTCACCGGTTTTCCTGAGATTCTCGGCGGGCGGGTGAAAACGCTCCACCCTGCTATTCATGCTGGCATTCTGGCACGTCGTGACGATCCTGGACACATGGCGGCGCTGGAAGTCCATGGCATCACACCCATCGATATGGTGGTCGTTAATCTCTATCCCTTCAGCGAGACAATTGCCCGCCCTGATGTTTCCTTCGCCGAAGCAATCGAACAGATCGACATTGGCGGTCCTGCTATGGTGCGCGCTGCCGCTAAGAACCACGAAGCCGTGCTGGTAGTGGTCAGCCCTGACGATTATGATACGGTGCTGATGGCGTTGCGATCCGATGCAGTAACGCCCGACCTGCGCCGGCGCCTGGCAGCGCGTGCGTTTGCCCATACAGCGGCGTATGATGCTGCGATCGCCGCGTATCTGTCCGATGAACTCTTCCCGGAGATGCTGCCGCTGGCGTTCCGTAAGGTGCAGAATTTGCGCTACGGCGAGAACCCGCATCAGCGCGCTGCGCTTTACGGCGAGTTCCATACCTTCTTTGAGCAACTGCACGGCCGTGAGTTGTCGTATATCAACATCCTTGATATTACTGCAGTGCAAGGATTGATTGAGGAGTTCGATCCCCAGGAAGGCGCAGCACTGGCAATTGTCAAGCATACGAACCCGTGTGGCGTCGGCATCGGTGCAACGCCACTCGAAGCCTGGGAAAAGGCATTTGCGACCGACCGCGAGGCGCCGTTCGGTGGCATCATCGCGGTGAACCAGACGCTTGATCTGCCGCTGGCGCAGGCGATTGACGAGATTTTCTCCGAGATTATCATTGCGCCAGCGTTCGCTGATGACGCGCTGGCGCTGCTGCGCAAGAAGAAGAACCGCCGCCTGATGCGCGTGTTGCGCCCCGTTCGCCTTGCCCGCGGGCTGGCGTACCACAGCGTCCCCGGCGGTCTCCTGGTGCAGGAGCCGGACCTTGCGCCGCTTGATGAGGAGCCGTTTCAGGTTGTGACACAGCGCGCTCCGACTGAGACAGAACGGGCTGCGCTGCGCTTTGCCTGGCGCGTGGTGAAGCACGTCAAGTCGAACGCGATTGTGTTTGCCGCTGCCGACCGGACATTGGGCATTGGTGCCGGACAGATGAGTCGCGTCGATAGTACGCGAGTGGCAGTGTGGAAAGCGCAGAATGCCGGTCTCTCGCTCGCCGGTTCGGTGCTCGCCAGCGACGCGCTGTTCCCGTTCCCCGATAGCGTTGAGATTGCAGCGGCGGCGGGAGCGACGGCAGTCATTCAGCCTGGCGGGTCAGTGCGCGATGATGAGGTGATCTCCGCCGCCGACCGGCTCGGCATGGCCATGGTGTTCACTGGCAGACGACATTTTCTGCACTGAGTGTATTATGACGGGCAACGGCATCAAGTTCGACGCATCAGGTCTGATTCCTGCCATTGTTCAGCACGCGCGGAGCGGCGAGGTGCTGATGCTGGGGTACATGAATGAGGAGGCGTTGCAGCAGACGCTGGTGTCGGGCATGGTGACCTTCTGGAGCCGGAGTCGCCAGGCGCTGTGGCGCAAGGGTGAGACCTCCGGCAATGTGCTGCGCCTGATCGAAATCCGGCAGGACTGTGATGGCGACGCATTGCTGGTGTTGGCTGAGCCGGCGGGACCGACGTGCCACACCGGTCGTGTGAGTTGCTTTCACCGCACGCTCGAAGGCGATGTCACTCCAGTGCGCATGCCACAGTCGGTCATCCTGACCGATCTTGCGAATGTGATCGCCCAACGTGCATCCGCTCCGAAAGAAGGATCGTACACTGCAAAGATGCTTGCAGGCGGTGTGGATCGGATCGGCAAGAAGATTGGCGAGGAAGCTGCAGAGGTGATTATTGCGGCAAAAAACGGTGCGCCTGACGAAGTGGCGTGGGAAATTGCCGATCTGATGTATCACACACTGGTACTGCTGCAACAACAAGGGATGACAATCGAAGCAGTCTGGGATGAACTGCGACGACGCTACGGTGGTTGAACGTGACACAAGATTTGCACACAGTTACTCAGACGAATGGCAAGGAACATAGTATACGGGCGCCACTGCCAACGCGTGCTGACCATCTGGGTTGGATTGCACAGACAGGTCTGGCGCTGACGCGCTGTCGCACTTTCATCGATGCGCTCGATGCGATGGCGGCGCAGCTCGATGCTGCGCCGTTCTTAATGCGCGGTTACGTTATCCTGGTGGAAGAGGAAACGCTCCGTCTCAGTCGGGTGGCGTCGTTTGGACGTGCGCCGACATTACCGGCAGCGTTGCCGCTTGCCGGCAGTCTTGCTGGCACTGCTATTGCTGAGGAACGTTTGATTATTACTCCGCCTGCTGCTCCTTCAACAGTTGCCTGGGAACGAACCCTGGCATCAGAATCTGCTCTTGTCTGCGCGCCGTTCCATGGCGCTGCATCACGCGGTGTCATCGTTGCCGCGCTGGCTGACGGCGCGGGTGAGGACAACGAATACGGTGCGTGTCTCCAGAGTGCAGCAATGCTGATGTGCTCGACCCTGGATCGCATCGGCGAGTGTGAAACGCAATTACGTCAGCGTATGCAGCAGATTGATGAGGTGCATACCGGTCGTCTTGCACTGATTGGACGTTTGACTGCTGCGCTTGCCCATGAGATCAACAATCCGCTTCAGGCAATTTCCAATACGCTCTATCTGTTACAGCATCGTCCATTGAGCGATGAGAAACGCCAGCGCTACCTGGAGATGGCGCAGAAGGAAACGGAGCGTGTGATTGCAAGCGTGCGGCGGATGCTCGATCTCCACCGCTCGTCAGGTCAGGGAAGGCGCCCAGTAGCATTGCACCGCATTCTTGATCAGGCGATCCAGCAGGCGAGCGATGTGCTTCGTGAACGCGAGATTGTCGTTCGCTGCCTCTATGCGCCGGACGATCTGCAAGTGTCCGGCTTCGCTGGGCATCTGCGCTTCGCCTGTTACAATCTGATCCTCAATTCTGCATATGCGATGCCCAAGGGAGGGACATTGACCATCCGCACCTTTTGGCAGGATGATGACACTGCACCGTCGGTCGTGGTCGAGTTCGCCGATACCGGCACGCTGGTCGATGAAGCGGATCTGCCGCGCTTATTCGACCCGGACGGCCCGGTGCGTGGCGAGGCGAATGGTATCGAACTGCCGTTGAGTTACAGCATCATCGAGCAGCATCATGGCACGCTCACTGTCCAGCGCACTGATGATCAGGTAGTCTTCCGCGTATGCCTGCCAGCGGCGACGTAGCCCCTTTCCTGCCGCGTTGTTTACTTCCTGTTGATCCACAGCCATCGTCTGCCGCTGCGCAATGCCTGGAGCAGCACTAGCAGAATCGTCGATCCAACAATGGTGTACAGGAGATTGAGACGGATCGTGCCTACGCGGATCTCCGTGATCGGTGGCAGGTTGAGCACGCTGGCAATCCAGGCGCCGATGAATGCGCCAATCACGCCAATGATGATCGATACCAGCATCACGTGCAATCCTGGCGGGCTAAAGCCGACGATCAACTCGGCGACTGCGCCGCAGATGCCAGCGATCACCAGCAGGATTAGCAACTGTAATGGGTCCATAGTGTTTTCTGATGAGAACTGAGAATCTAGAACCAAGAACCAGGAACTGAGAACTAAGAATCTGACGGATTCTTTTGAGCCAATTTCCACATAAGCGCAGTGATAAGCGGTAACACGAGCAGTAGTGTGAGTGTCGCAAATTCGAGCGATGCACCATACTGCGGTTGCCCCGCATCAAGCACGCGCAGCGGTGCGATCAATGGTTGCGTGACACCGTACACTGCATGAACCACAGGGTTGTCTGGACGTGCGGCAAAGAGCCGCAGGACGAATCGTGCGATTAGCACCCCTTCTACAGCGCCGATCACTACCGTTGCCGCTGCCAGGTATCGATATTCTAGTATACGCGGCATGAATAAGAACATTCTCAACGATGTTTCAGGCAGTGACCATCGTGTTCTTGATTGCTCCCGGATACGATGATAGCGCCATTGATTATAGCAGGATTACATCGCTCCTGGAAGTGAGAGGAGGCAGAGCAGTGATCTACTCGCCGTCGGTTACGGTTCCTGATGCGTCTGCGGCGTCGGCGCCAGCGCGTGGTTTGCGCTTCTTTTGGGGGTTATTCATTGTCAATGCGCTGCTGTTCGGTTCACTTCTCGTTGCACTCCTGCTGATGTCTCACCTGCCTGCCAGATTGCTCGACTCGCTCGAAGCGGAGACGCTCCGTGCTGCGGTGTTCACCTGCCTTGATGGAACCGTCGATGATCCGTTCGTTGAAGCAGCGCCAGGCGTCTTCGTGCGCGCCAGCAATCTCAGTGGTCTCCGGCTAATTGGGATTGTCTACTACCATTATTGAAGGTGAGCCCAATTTCCGTTAAGTCGCAGAATGGTAGATCGCGCCGATATTGACGTTGTGCTGCGCGATATGAGTGGACCGCGACCACTCGTTATCTACCGACTGCGTCATTGATGCTCGCCATCGCGTGGCGTTCAGGGCGGGTGAAGACAATGCGGTCACCCGCCTGTATCCCTTCACCAGCGGTTCACGACACACCCTACCGCACACGCTCAATATGCGCTCCAAGGGTGCGCAGACGCTCATCAATCCGCTCATAGCCGCGGTCGATCTGACCGATATTGTAAATAACGCTGCGCCCCTGAGCACACAACGCCGCCAGCAACATCGCCATGCCCGCGCGAATGTCGGGGCTTGGCAATCCATCCGGTTCACCGTACAACTGGCTCGGACCGACAACCACGACGCGATGCGGATCGCATAGGATAATCCGTGCTCCCATGCTGATCAATCGATCCACAAAGAACAACCGGCTCTCGAACATTTTTTCCCAGATCAGGATCGTACCGCGCGCCTGCGTGGCAACCACGATGGCGATACTGATCAGGTCCGGGTTGAACCCGGGCCAGGGAGAGGAATCGATCTTCGGAATGGCATTGTGCACATCATCGCGGATGCACAGATCCTGATCCGCTGGCACAACGATGTCGTCGCCCTCGTCACGCCAGGTGACGCCTAGCCGACCAAATGCAATTCGTGTCATGCGGTGCTCGGAGGGGCGCGCACCAACGATCCGTAGGGAACTGCGGGTCACTGCCGCCAGCCCAATGAACGATGCCACTTCCATGAAGTCTGGTCCAATCGTGTACTCACCGCCTCGCAGAGATGACACGCCCTGGATGAAGAGACGGTTGGTGCCGATCCCTTCAATGCGCGCGCCCAACCGATTGAGAAAGTGGCAGAGATCCTGCACGTGTGGCTCGGAGGCAGCATTGCTGATCACGGTGTCCCCCTCAGCAAGCACAGCCGCCATGATCGCTTGCTCGGTGCCGGTAACGCTCATTTCGTCGAGAAACAGGTCGGTACCACGCAGTCGATCAGCGTGCAGCAGGTAGGCCGTTGGGGTGACTTCAATAGAGACGCCAAGATCGCGCAAGGCGTTGAGGTGCGTATCGAGGCGTCGACGTCCGATCATGTCGCCGCCTGGTCGGGGTATGGTGGCGAACCCTCGCCGCGCCAGCAGTGGGCCGGCGAGCAGTACCGAGGCGCGAATCTTGCGCGCCAGCGCAGGGTCTGGTTCTGCTGCCCCAACATTGGCAGCGCAGATTGACCAGCTGTGCGAACCGCGGCGTTCAACCTGTGCACCGAGGTGTTCCAGCAGCCCGATCATTGACGCAACGTCGCCGATCTGCGGAATGTTGTGTAACACAACTTCGTGGTTGGTCAGCAGCGTTGCAGCCAGCAGTGGCAACGCTGCATTCTTGTTGCCAGACGGCTTAATGCTTCCACTGAGACGGTGACCGCCTTCGATAACGAAACGTTCCACGTTCATTACTCCTCTGGCAATCATTCTGAGTCATTCGAGGACACAGAAGGACGACGCAACGGCAAGCGATGACGCACGCGCCGTAGCGTCTGGTGACTGCGCTGGCGCGCCTGTTCGACCAGATGACCGACGCGGTCTGCCACCCGACCTGCCATTTCTTTTGCTGTGTTGCCGGTTGCTTCTCCAGTCGAACGTGCCTGTTCGATCAATTCGCGCGCCTTTGCCACGCCGATTGTTCGCGCTTCACCCGCGATCCGCGCCAGTTCCTCGCGCGGGATCAGTTCTCCCGTTTCATACCAGCGCCAGGCCGCCATGCCTGTTGCATAGGTGCCGGCGTAGGCGATACCGACCTTGGGTACCACGCCCCAAGCTGGCGCCAGGCCGACCAGGGTGCGGGCAAGTTCGCGCCAGACGAACGCTCCGCCAACGACCGGCATAACCTCTGCGATGCGCTGACGAAAGTCGGGCGGGGCGCCATACGCCAGCGCCAGGCGATAGACCATGATCGCCTGGTTCTTGGTGAGCACCAGAATATCCGCCACGGCGAAGGGGATGCCGAGGATTGGGATCTGCTCCGGCAGGCTGGAAGCCAGCGCATAGGCGGCATTTGTCATCGACGTGGAGTCGATCAGGCGACGCGCATACACGGCGCGCACGCCGGGGAAGCGACGCGCCGCAGCAAGATGCTGCGTTGCCGGAAGATGCTCATAGAACCCCTCGGCGAAACGGCGCACCGCGCTGTTGTGATCCGGGTCTGGGATAACGACCGCTCGCGCGGCGGCGGATGGGGGCAACGGTGCGCTGGTGGCTGCCAGGCGCTCACCGAAGAGCAGCATCAGAACAGCAGGGCGCGGAAGGCGATCAATCTGCGTCAGCGCCATTGCGTCCGATTCGGTTAACCCAATGCGGCTATCGACCGCGAGAATGAGCATATCTGCGGAGCGCAGGAGATCGGTCCGCCGGGTTGCTTCGCGCAATGAAAGCGGCGTGAGAGACCTGGACGTGAGCGGGTAGCGGTTGGGACCACGGTACGCCAGTGTGTCAATAGTGGCCAGCGCCAGATCGTGCCCGACAGCGACGATGTGGAGCGGTTGTTCCGCCTCTGCGCGAATTGCGCCAGCATCGATTTCACGGATTGTTGCCCACAGATTGCCCAGGGCGCTCCAACGCGACATACCGCCTCCTGTTTCATGCTTTTCGATTATAGCACGTACCAGCAGTGGTACAGGCTGACAGGAAACTGAGACGGGGCAGCGGGTCAGTCAGAGGAGCGCGGCAGGATTGTGAGCGCAGTGCAAGGACATCCCACACCCCGGACGCCCATGCACTGCACGAAAATATGACATGTCCAGCCAGCAGAGGCTTTACACCACGACCATTTCGCGATATACACCGAACACATCGCGCAGCACGTCGCACATTTCGCCAATCGTGGCGTATGCACGCACACAGTCAAGGATCGGCGGCATCAGGTTCTCCTGTCCCATCGCCGCTTCGCGCAGTGCATTGAGACGCTGCTTCACGAGTGCGTTGTCACGGGTGGCGCGCACGCGGTTCAACCGCTCCAGGTGGCGCGCCTCGCCGTGCGGATCCATTTCAAGGATCGGGATTTCGAGCGGGGTTTTGATCGCATACCGGTTGACGCCGATCACACCGCGCCGCCCGGAGTCGATCTCGCGTTGATAGCGATAAGCAGCATCGGCGATCTCGGATTGGAAGAAGCCACGCCGGATTGCAGGAATGACCCCGCCGAGATCCTCAATTCGACGGAAGTAGGCAAGGCATTCCTCTTCCATCCGGTTGGTCAACGCTTCGACAAAGTACGAGCCACCGAGCGGATCGACCGTATTTGCGACACCGCTTTCTTCAGCAATGATCTGTTGGGTGCGCAGAGCGATAGTGACGGCCTTTTCGGAGGGGAGCGCCAGTGCTTCGTCCATCGAATTAGTATGGAGCGACTGACACCCGCCGAGGATAGCGGCAAGCGCCTGGATAGCGGTGCGAACGATGTTATTCTCCGGTTGCTGCGCTGTGAGCGAGCATCCTGCCGTTTGTGCGTGGAAGCGCAACCAGAGCGAGCGTGGATTCTGCGCTCCGAACCGCTCACGCAGCGTACGCGCCCAGATGCGTCGAGCGGCGCGGTATTTCGCCACTTCTTCGAACAGATCGTTGTGCGCGTTGAAGAAGAAACTGAGACGCGGCGCAAACTCATCAACGTGCAGGCCGCGCTCGATAGTTGCCTGGACGTATGCCAGACCGTTAGCGAGGGTGAACGCCAATTCCTGAGCGGCAGTTGCGCCTGCTTCACGGATGTGGTAGCCGCTAATCGATATTGGATTCCACTGCGGTACATAGCGGGTAGAGAACTCAATCGTATCGACGACTAGACGCATCGATGGTTCGGGTGGGAAGATATACTCGTTCTGGGCAATGTATTCTTTCAGAATATCGTTCTGAAGTGTGCCTCGCAACTGGCTCCAGGGGATGCCGCGCTTCTCTGCTACTACCAGGTACATTGCCCAAATAATCGCAGCTGGTGAGTTGATCGTCATTGAGGTGCTGATCTGGTCAAGTGGCAACCCATCGAGCAGTATTTCCATGTCGGCAAGCGAAGAGACTGCCACGCCACATTTGCCGAACTCACCAGGCACTAGTGGATCGTCAGTATCGCGTCCATAGAGCGTCGGCATATCGAACGCGATCGAAAGCCCGGTCTGGCCCTGTTCGAGCAGATAGCGGAAGCGCGCATTGGTTTCCTCAGCGCTGCCAAAGCCAGCAAACATGCGCATTGTCCAGAGTTTGCCCCGATAACCGGTGGGATGAATGCCACGCGTGAACGGATAGGCACCCGGCAACCCGATGTCGCGCACCGGGTCGGTTCCCTCCAGGTCGAGCGGGGTGTACAGGCGCTTGATCGGCTCACCCGACACGGTCGTAAAATCGGCGTCGCGTTCAGGAGCACGTTGCAGCGTCGGTTGGAGGATGGTGCGCTCCCATTCCTGGTAGGCTTCACGGAAAGCAGCAAGCGGATCCGACATCATCGTCTCCTCTGGCAGTGTTCGCCATCTTTTCACAGATTGACAGTTGCTTCACGACTATTGTACACTATACCCCGCCCCTCACGTGTTTACTCCGTTCATCCATAGCGGGAGAGATGTCATGCAGAAGGTGTTGGCGCGCGCACGTCGATGGCGGTTTGTCTGGATTCCAGTCCTCGTAGTCGCGAGTCTCGGATTGATGGCAGTGCGAGCGATCCCAGCGACATATATCGAGCGCCGTGAGGCGGCGCAACGTGTCTGGTCGGAACAATCGCTCACCTCATACCGTATCGTGGTGCGTGCATTGTTCGCGGGTCGCGCCTGTGCGCAGGAGATTGAGGTGCGTGGGACCCACCAGTACGTGTTACGCGATACATGCAACTCGTCGTGGCTCTCGTTCCTGACAGTAGATCGATTGTTTGAATTGGGAGCGCGCCTCGAAGCCGGACCTGAATGCTTCCCTTCAAAGCAGGATTGTGTTTGCTATCGCGTGCGCGTGGGGTCGATCGAGTACGATCCTACATATGGCTTCCCGGCGACGATCAACTGGCGTCGAGAAATGCAACCGAACTGGCAGCATGCCGCGTACTGGAAGCACATCTGGGAAAAGCGTGAATTGCCCAAATGCGCGACTCCCGTGCGCTCGCTCCGCCTGGAAGTCGTGTCATTGATCCCTTTGGAGAATCATGAGACCCCGAGCCTATATCACGCGGCGTCTCCCGCAGGCGGCAATTGATATTGTGTCTGCTGCCTGTGAGACAACGCTCTGGGACGATGAAGCCAACCCCGTGCCACGCGAAACGCTCCTGCGCGCTGTGGCAGATGTGGATGGCATTCTGACCCTGCTGACTGATCGTGTCGATGCCGAATTGCTCGCTGCCGCTCCGCGCCTGAAGGTCGTCGCCAATATGGCGGTTGGCTACGATAACGTCGATCTGCCAGCGTTGACGGCGCGCGGGGTGTTGTTGACCAACACGCCCGATGTGCTGACCGAGACGACTGCCGATCTGGTGTGGGCGCTGATCCTGGCGGCATCGCGGCGGGTCGTCGAAGGTCATCGGTTGATCGCTGCTGGCGGATGGACGACCTGGTCGCCGATGTTTATGGTCGGTCAGGATGTGCATGGCGCGACGCTCGGGATCGTCGGTGCAGGACGGATCGGTTCTGCCGTGGCGCGACGCGCAGTTGGCTTTGGTATGCCGATCCTGTACCACAACCGGCGTCCATCGCCTGCTCTGGAGGCGCAGATCGGCGCGATCCCCGGTGCCGTCATTCGCTATGCGCCCACGCTGGATGCCCTGCTCAGTGCTGCAGACGTGGTGGTGGTGCTGGTTCCGCTGACACCAGAGACTCGCGGGATGTTCGGTGCACGCGAATTTGCACTGATGAAGCCAACGTCGGTGTTCGTTAATGCCTCACGGGGGCCCGTTGTGCGCGAGGCGGATCTGGTCGACGCGCTGAAACGCGGTCGTCCTTGGGCTGCCGGTCTCGATGTGTTCGAGCATGAGCCGATAGGTGCCGATCACCCGCTGCTGGCGTTGCCTAACGTTGTGTTGACGCCGCATATCGGGAGTGCCACCGTTGCCACCCGTACCAGGATGGCAGTGGTGGCTGCCACGAATCTGGTGGCGGCATTGACTGGTCAGCCCGTGCCGAATCCGGTCAATCAGGTTGAGGTGAAAGGTGAAGGTTGGGAAAGGGAAACGTAGCACATGGGACTCGTGCGATGAGAATTATGAAATCACAGCATTTCTCAGACACATAAATCCAGTCTAGCCCGCACAGTTGGGCTTCGCATTCCGTAGTCGAGTGCTCACGGCTGTTGAGCAAGTGCTCTGCTTCAGCCCGCGCAGGCAGGCTCCGCATACGTTAGCTTGCAGCTTATAGTTTTTGAGTATTCCACTGTAGCCCGTGCAGGTGGGCCTTGCCTCGTATGGCCGGGGGCTTTGGTCTTTGAACATTTCTCTGTTCGATCTATTCGCGGGCATTCCGTCGCTGCGAGATGCCTGTCGTGGAAGAGCGTAAGCGTTCACATTTCGCCAGGAAGCGAGGGTATGGCGGTCTTTGAATAGATAATCCGGAATAGCTCGCGCAGGCGGGCTTCGACCTGAATAGTCCAGGGCTTATGGTCTTTGAACAAATAATCTGCCATAGCCCATACAGGCGGGCTTCGCCCTGGATAGCCGAGGGATTTAGCCCGACCGCAAGATGCGCGTACCGGCTTAATATTGCCCTCGTAGACATGACAAGGGCAGGACGCCCTCGTTTCCGGGCGCATGTATTATCTCTGCCAGAAGAGCGTATTTGGTATCAACGTGAGCCGACCATCAACAAAACGCCGTCAACGCCAGCGCAGGCATGGGTTGGTGCAGCGCGCCTGGAATTTCTGGATGAACGACATCCGTTCCCGCCGATCATTCCTGGGGCGGGCAGTATCGATCACGGTCGGCGTTCTCCTGATCGCCGCCGTCGTGCTGCTGATCATTGGCTTCGTCACGGCACGCAGCGATCTGCCCGTCTCTCCCGAGTCGGCATCATCACCCCCGCCACAGGTCACAACCACATCGGCGCCGGTTCCACTGCCACCCTCGCCGGTATCTCTCACCCTTCTGCAAGGGTTGGAGCGCGCAACGGTCACCAACGTCGTCGATGGCGACACCATCGAGGTGTCGTTGGACGGGCGGACTGAGCGGATTCGTCTGATCGGCGTCGATACGCCAGAAATCTCACACCCCTCACGCCCGGTCGAATGTTTCGGGCGTGAGGCGTCGGCATTCACCCGCGAGTTGCTGCATGGGCAGACGGTTCTGCTTGAAGACGACCCGACGCAGGATAATCGCGACCGCTTCAACCGTCTGTTGCGCTTTGTCTGGCTTCCTGACGGACGGTTGGTCAACTACGAGATCATCGCACAGGGATATGGTTTTGAGTATACCTTCAGGACGCCTCACCGCTACCAGGCGCAGTTCAAAGCAGCGGAACGCGCCGCGCGCCAGGCGCAGATCGGTCTGTGGGCGCCGGAGACCTGCAACGGTGAGCGGACAGCGGCAGATGCAGTCACCCCTGTCGCCCGCACGACACCGACGGCAGCGCCGGAAGCCACGCCATTGCCGCCATCCTTCGACGGGTGCCGCACCGAACCGAATGCGGCGCTTGCCCCAAATCTCCCGGTCGCTATTGTGGCAATCGACAAACGTGCTGAGGTGGTGACGCTGCGCAACGTCAGCACGGCGACTGTCAACCTCGACGGCTGGACGATGTGCAGCATGCGGGGCGCGCAGATCCATCCCGGCATCGGGGGAACGCTGGCGCCGGGCGAAACTCGCGACTTTCCACGACTTGGCGGCGGAAATATCTGGACCGACAGCGCTTCCGATCCTGGCGCCCTCTACGACGCCGAAGGGCGTCTCATCGCCTACTGGCCCGATTGACATTGCGGACGAATCGCCAGACGGAGCGAGGTCGGTTCCATTCGGCGGGTTCGCCTTTGGTCAGACTGCCCTTCCTTGCTCAATTCCGAAGTAACTCTTAACGTCGTTAGTGTAGTCGGGATGCAGCTCGTAAACGCGCCCTCTCTCGGAAACAACGATCAAGGGTTCTTTACTCAAGCTATCGGCCCGCATGGTAATACCCGCTCGTGCCCCCGCTAGGTGCATACCTCTCATTTGGGGGTTCCCTGTCTCGCTCTGCAACTCCTCAATCAGCTTGCGACGAGGAATTTTGCCACCTTGCCTTGCCAGAACCTTAAACAGAGCGCGCTGGTTCGGTGTCGAACTCGAAAGAAACCGGTGAATCTCTTCTCTAGACCACGCCCCTTTTTCTGCTGCTGTTGGCGTTTCCTCTTCTTCTTCCGCTGGCAGAGAGCGACGTAAAGCCGCAATCTCGATTATTACCCTGACTAAATGCCCGACATCTATCGTGTCAAGAGGTAAAAGAATACTTTGTACTTTCTGATCCACGTCCTTGAGTTCCAATGAATCCAGATCTACTTTGAGTTTGAGAAGGCTTAACAGGTCAGTACAAGAGATAAGTCGTATTCGGTCACGCCAGGCACTACCACGAATCTGGTCAGCCAATGGTGTGGTGTCACCTTCACCGACCACGTAGAGACCGAATACTTTTTCATCGGGGACTGCCTCGTTGACCCTTATCTCCTGCAAGTATTCGCCCAACTGGCCAATATCGTGGGCGACCCACGTTCCTGATTTGACTTCAAGCACTATATGCTCCCCTGTGGCTTTCTTCCATATCCCGTCAAAACTCTTCCCTTCCCTGGAGGGGCTATATCGTCCATACTCGACTTGAAAGCCCAGATGCCATCCCAGCGCGATGACAATATCCTGTAAATGTTTTGGGAGCTTTTGGGCAATGGCTTCCTGTATCCACGCCTCGAAGTTTTCATATTGCCACTTTTGCTGGGATATGAAAGCCCGAAAAGTTTGAGAAGCACGGTTGCCATCTTTCAGGTCCTCTCCCAATAACTGATTGATGCTCGTCAGGGATATGTGTTCTTGCATCAGTTGATCCTCTCAATCCGATACCGCTCACGAAGCACATCAATACTGATAAAATTTCCCTCCTTGTCTTCACAATACCAGTACTCCCAGCCGTTAAAGGCAGGCTTGTTCTGGGCAAGAGCGGCAATTCTGTGAATAGAGCCGGTTACATTCCCCCAGAGAAGGTGTGAGTCCGCCTTGACGGTTGCAACGACCTTTCGATCCTTCGAGTAGACCTTTTGACCAACTGTGATGTAGTGCGACTCGATCAGTTGACCAAAACTGACACGCGGAACCGTGCGTTTGGATGGTGTGACCAGCTCAGTCTCATCAAGGAGCGTCATCGGGAGCGTATCAATTCTCTTCCGGGCGATTTCGATGTAGGCAGGTTCGAGTTCAATCCCGATATAGTTGCGCTTGAGTTTCTTCGCAACGGCTCCAGTCGTACCGGAGCCAAAGAATGGATCGAGCACAACATCTCCGGGATTGCTGGAAGCCAAGATCACACGGTACAATAATGCTTCCGGCTTTTGGGTCGAGTGCGCCTTCTTTCCGTTGAGCCTGATGCGTTCTGGACCTGTACACAGAGGGATATGCCAGATATTCTGCATCTGTTTCTCATCATTGAGGTGTTTCATTGCGTGGTAGTTAAACGTATATTTCTTCTGTTCAGCGGACTTTTTCGCCCATATGAGCGTTTCGGTGGCGTTTTGAAAGCGAGTTCCGCGGAAATTGGGCATTGGGTTTGTTTTGTGCCAGATAACGTCATTCAGGATCCAGAACCCCAAATCCATCATTATCGTGCCAACCCGGAAGATATTGTGATAGGAACCGATCACCCAGATTGTCCCGTCGTCCTTGAGAACTCTGCGGCATTCGCTGAGCCAGTTGCGGGTGAAGGCGTCGTATTCGGCAAAATCGGCAAACTGATCCCATGCATCATCCACACCATCCACAACCGTTTGATTCGGACGGAGCAGTTGGTTGCGAAGCTGAAGATTGTACGGCGGATCGGCGAAAATGAGATCGACCGACTTCTCCGGAAACGTCTTCAAAACCTCAACACAGTCGCCCTGAATGATCTCGTTCACGGGAAGCTGCGAGGTGTTTCGTTCGTCCACCCATGCCTGTTGCTGCATCAGAGCGCCTTCCTTATCTATCTGCGTCTCCGGGATCCGGCGTCTAAGCCTGCCCCACACTGCTGCGCAATTATACGCTCTTTTGTGCTATTCGTCAATGGTCGAGGCGACAGGAACATGGTGGAAAGATTGAGAGCCTGTCCGAATAACCGGACAGCGGCGTCACCGGTCTCCTGGTGGTGAGGGCTGATCTGAATCTCAGGACCAGGATACCGGCATACTGGCTCTTATTCACATCAGCTTTGACTGATCGCTACGAACTGATCGTGAGCGGATGCAACCAGATGATTGGTATTTGTTCGGACATTGATGGTGTATATTCGGTTAACTCAACACCGGTGGCGCGTTCACCTGGGGCAAATGAAATCGACAATGTGTCATTTCATCATAGATATTAGGTTGTGCTCTGCATACGATATTCTTGCAGCAACCCTACTTGCTCGCAACGACAAAGACACGCCCTTCCTTTTCAGGCTCATCGAGGGCTGTCTTCAAGTCTTGAATCCTGGCAAAGTAAACGTTCTTCCAGCCAGCATCGTGCAAGAGATCGCTCACCTTTTTCATTTCAAAGGCAGTGTTGAAGACGATCTCTTCAAAGCGCTCATACAGTCCGTTGGGCAGGCGAACAAATCCGCTTATTCTTGTCCACGCCTTATCGCTCATCCCATCATACATGCCGTGAGTGATGATTACCGCATCTTCGTCGCTTTCGTCAACATAAACGTTGTTCCAACGTCTCAACCCACTGCGTGTGTTGAGGTCAAAGATAAAGTACCCATCACTGACGGCGGAGACGCATTGAAAACATCGGTACAATGCCTGTTCGTCCTCGAGATGATTGAGCGCGTCATAGGTCGAAACGACCAGACCAAAGCGCTCATCGAAGGTGAAGTTGCTTGCATCGCCCTGAACAAAAGCGGCCTGCCCCGAATCGATGTATGGGCGCGCATGTTCACGCGCATATTCAAGCATGGGTTCCGAGAGATCAAGGCCAACGACGCGATACCCCTTCTCCAGAAAATAGACCGCAAGATGCCCGGTGCCACAACAGAGATCGAGGACGGTCTTGTCCTTGTGTCCAATCGGCGTGGCGGCATAAAAATCGAGGAGAAGCGGAGCAACCTGCCTGGCAAAACCCGACCATCGCAGATTGTAGGCTCTGGCGAAGCCCTGACTGTACGACTGCATCTGATTCACTCCTGCGAACATGAGATCGCCCAACGGTTTGCGGCTAAGCCATAGCGCCGGAGCGAGCGAAGCGAGCGGAGACGCTGTCGGCTGGAAGCACGGGTCAGGCACAGTTTCTCTCGTCCATTATATCAATGTACGCATTGCTTACGATGTCATCGTGCTGCGCACTGCCCCCAACGGCTCACGTTTCAGCCGCCGCGAAGCGAATCGAGCGTTCCGAGTAAAGGCGCCTGGTAATCGACTACTTCGAGATGATTGGCAGGTGCAACGCTCCAGAGAGCGGCGCGTAGTAAGCCACCCGCACCCCGCACAAACTCAATGAAGCCGAATCAGGCGTGCCCAAATTCTTGCGCCATTCGACCAGGTAGTTGTAGTTCTGGTTGTCAATCGTCACCGGGTTGTTGTCTGTGCTGTTGGTTTGCCGGTAACCGCTCGTATTGGGTGGGCTTGTGGCTGACACCGAATATCCGCCGTTTCCCTTGCCATCGTTCAAAATGAAATAGGCTGTACTGGTGGTTGTCGTGATCACTGCATCAGACGTATAGAGTGTGATCGACACCACCTGCGATCCTTGTGGCAAGTGTACCGGTGCAGAGAACGGAACACCCAGGGGCATCTGGTTCACACACCCGGTCACCTGGCGTGCGTAAGAAACTGATCCGCCAGGCGTAAACGTGTTTCCACTGATGAAATAGTAACTCAGCGTGGAGGACAGGGCTGCCGGGCTGGTCGCAGATTGAGCGGTGGACACATACGGCTGCGGAAGCGCTGGCGTGTCATTCCCCACTATCTGAGGCGCTAGTGCAATGTCCTGCCCATTCTGCCCACCGGCTGCATCCATGATGGCTGAGACTGCCAGGAGCACAGCCGCAACAGCAACTATTCCAGGCGTAACGATATGTCTGCGAATGTTCATAGCCCTGCCCCCCTTAAAATTGCAGCGTCTCGGAAGTCGCATGGTTGACTTCCCCGGTATTATAGTCGATCGCTCGCATAATAGGGTTGCTCCCATTCCCATGGACTCGACTACGACATCTTCTCCCGTAACCGTGCACACCTGAGGTAACACACGCGCCTGGGAACCAGACCAGGGCGTCCCCGTCCTCGCCGCATCTACGAGAGCAAGAAGCCCTCGCTCCCAGGCGAAATGTGAACACTTGCCTTCTCCCCTGCCTCACACAGGGATGACCGCAAGTAGCGACATTACTCTTCCTCTTCTGACACGTCGCGCAGGCGGCCTTTGATGCTGCCAAGTGCCAATGGGTCGTCTTTGGAAAAAGGACACCGCACGAACAGTGGTATCATGGCGCGTCTGACAGCCTTTACGGTCAACTCTTAAACCACGGAAAGGATCGCGCATTCCATGTCGAAGAAAGTTCGTGTGGCAATCATTGGCGTCGGCAACTGCGCCTCGTCGCTGGTGCAGGGTGTTGAGTACTATCGCAATGCTCGACCCGACGAATTCGTTCCAGGGTTGATGCACGTCAACCTGGGCGGCTACCATGTCGGCGACATCGAGTTTTCCGCAGCCTTTGACATTGCCGATACAAAGGTCGGCAAAGACCTGTCGGAGGCCATCTTCGCGCCGCCGAACAATACGTATCGCTTCGCGCATGTGCCACACCTCGGCGTGCCGGTGCATCGCGGCATGACCCACGACGGTCTGGGGAAATTTTTGAGCCAGAAGGTACGCAAGGCGCCGGGTTCGACCGATGATATTGTCGGCATTCTGCGCGCCACGCGCACCGATGTTGTCGTCTCGTACCTGCCGGTCGGCAGCGAAATGGCGACAAAATGGTATGTCGAGCAGGTGCTGGACGCCGGATGCGGGTTTGTGAACTGTGTCCCGGTGTTCATTGCCAGTCAGGCGTACTGGCGCAAACGTTTCGAGGAGCGCGGGTTGCCAATCATTGGCGACGACATCAAGAGTCAGGTCGGCGCGACTATCACGCATCGCGTGCTGACGGCGCTGTTCCGCGAACGTGGCGTGCGCCTTGATCGCACCTATCAGTTGAATTTTGGCGGCAACACCGATTTCTACAACATGCTGGAACGTGAACGCCTGGAGAGCAAGAAGATCAGCAAAACTAATGCGGTCACCAGTCAACTCGATTACGACCTTCCCGACGATGCAGTGCACGTTGGTCCCAGCGACTATGTGCCATGGCTGGAAGACCGCAAATGGTGCTACATTCGCATGGAGGGCACAACGTTCGGCAATGCGCCGATCAACCTAGAACTGAAACTTGAAGTCTGGGACTCGCCTAATTCCGCAGGGGTGGTGATCGACGCGGTTCGTTGCGTCAAACTGGCGCTGGATCGCAAGATCGCTGGCGCGCTAATCGGTCCGAGCGCCTACTTTATGAAGACGCCGCCGCAACAAATGACCGATAACGAAGCAAGACGGTTGACGGAGGAGTTCATCGCGGGGTGATCTGCATATGTACGCTTGACAATGGTCATGCGAAAGCGTAAGATAGGATCGCAACAGAGTGCCGGATAGTTCGCATGACCTGTCAATGAATATGTCATGCAGTATGGTGATTCGGTTGGTGTTTGGAAAGAAGGCGCCAGCCGGATCGAATTGCATGAATACTGATCCCAGAAGGAGGCGCCGTGTTTGCACGCTGGACGAGATGGCGATGGCTATGCCTGGTTGTGATACCGCTCATCGCGGCGTCGCCGGGGATCATTACACCGGCGCCGTCAGTTGCAGCGCAGAGTGATCTTCGCTACTTTGCGGAAACAGGACATTATCTGCGTGGCGCATTCCGCGCCTACTGGGAGCGCAACGGCGGCGTCGCAATTTTTGGCTTTCCGATCACCGAAGAGTACCGCCGCTCCGACGGACGGATCGTGCAGTGGTTCCAGCGCGCGCGCTTCGAACTGGCGCAGGCCAATCCACCGGTGGTGCAACTTGGTCATTTGGGGCGCGAATTTACCGGAGATCGCATCTTCCCGCAGGCGCCGCCCCAACCCAGCACAGCGCGCATCCGCTACTTCCCCGAAACCAACCATACGCTGCGCGGTCTTTTCAAGGAAACCTGGGAACGGCGCGGCGGTCTCGCAATTTTCGGCTACCCGATCAGCGAAGAGATCTTCGAGAATATCAATGGCCAGTGGACGCTGGTGCAGTACTTTGAACGGCACCGATTCGAACTGCGTCTCGATCCGAGTCGTGTCGAATTTGGCTTGCTCGGCGAGGCACTGGCGCCAGCGCAACTGCGCGCCCCCTGGCCCCCCAATATCGCGCCCGACCAGCCGCTGAACGAGGACGGTACCCCATTGCCGCCACCCTTCCGTCCGGGCCTGTACGCGAATGCGCGGGTCATCGCCGAGGCCGATCAGACTTTCCGGATCGAGGGCGAAGGGTTTCGCCCCGGCGAACGGGTTCGCTTCCTGATCTCGTCGCCAGAGTGCGAATGTCGCCCGATAACGCTCGAACCACAACCGCTCGCCGATGTCAACGGTTCGATCTCATATGCGCAGGTGCGCTTCAATGCGCGCGACTATACGCGAGGACGCTGGTATCTGACTGCACAGGGACAAACGAGCAACCGCGCTGGCATCACGCAATTTTTCGTTGGCGTTGCTCCGCCGGTTGGTCAACCAGGCGGGGTCTTCGTCGGTACCACGCCACAGACGGCAGGGTTTGGGCAGGCGGTCATCGTCCAGGGAAGTGGATTCCAGCCGAATGAACCGGTCAGCCTCTGGTTGACCGCACCAGACCAGTCGGTTCGCGGCATCCCCGAATCACCGACCGCCGATAGCAGCGGTTCGATCAGCGGTGCAAACATTCGGATCGCCATCGATACAACCTTCCGTGTCGGCACGTGGTTTATTACTGCGCAGGGACGCAGCAGCGGTCGCCGGGCGATCGGCACATTTCGCGTTGAGGCGGGTGCGCCGCCGCCAGCGCAGCAACCGGGCGATCCTGCGCGTCTCGGCATCCTTATCCACAACGAACTGCGCGTGAGCGGCGCCGGTTCGATCACGCCCCTCGCGGCGCCGCCCGGCGCCAGCTTCGTGTTCAACGCCAGCGGATTCGACCCAAATGAGAAAGTTGGCGTCTGGTTGACGCGACCGGCTGGCGCTGGCATCGAGCCAATCGACGAGCGTCTGGTGCAGCGGGAGGGCGGCAGTGTGCGCGTCGCATTTCGCATAGATCGCGACCAGCAGGGAGTCTGGACAGTAACGGCGCAGGGTGCAGGCACCGGTCGCGCTGTGACGGCGCCGTTCAAACTGACCCGCGATTATGTTGCACCGCTCGGAACGCGGCGTCCTGCTACAAGCCGCAACGCATCGGTTTCTCCTGCCGAAGGCGGTCAGCGCACCACGTTCCGCCTGACGGCGAGCGGTTTTCGCGCCAACGAAACGCTAGAGTTCTGGGTGACGTCGCCTGACGGGTTGTATGTGCTCAACACACCCGTGCAGGCGGACAATCGCGGGCGCATTGGGGTATCGCCTGCGCTGGGAGTGCAACTCGGCGCCCGGAATCCGCCAGGAGTGTACGGGTACCACTATCGCGGCACGATCAGCGGCGTGCGCGCCGACATCTACTTTACCTTCACCGGAGCGCCATAATGTGCACCATCACCCTTTACCCTGCTGCACCATCAGCGTTTCCGGCCAATTTGGGCAGCAACTGTGCCGCGATCAACGTCGTCAGTGCTGAAGTATCGCTACCATCGCCCTGGATGACAATTGGACGCGGTGCGCGTTTCATCAGCGTCTCGGCGACCTGTAAGCGGCGTCGGGCCAGTTCGTACTGCAAGACTGCCCGGTTATCCTGATAGGCCTGTCCCAGATATTCCAGACTGCGCGCCTCGTTCTCAGCCTGACGCAGAGTCGCCCGACCGCGCGCCTCGATCTCCCAGCGTACTCGCTGCGCTTCAGTCTCTTTCTCTTGCAGCATGCGGGCAACATCCTGGCGAGCCTTGTTAATCGCTTCCCGCACCTCAACCAGTTTGGCATCGCGCACCTTTTTGGCGCGTTCGATCTCCAGCAGCAACGTATCGATCCGCTGCTTTTTGATCAGCTCCCACTCGCGTTCGTAGGCCTGCAATTCTTTCGCAACCCGCTCACGAGTAGCCAGATGCTGCTGGTATTGATCGGGCAACTGGACATCGGGAATGTTGGCGCCGGTAATGCGGACGCCATAACGGGCCAGTTGCCGATTGAGCAGCTCTTGCATATCGCCGACGTCACTTCCGCGCAGGTCGTAAGCCCGTTCGGTTTCGACCCGTCGCGCCCGCTGGCGAATGGCATCCTGGACAGCGCTGCTCAGCACCAGGTCGAAGTTGCTTGCTCCCAGCCGACGGATGAAGGCGATCGGGTCTTCAATCCGGAATTTTAGAAAAAACTCAATCGATTTCAGTGGCACATTTTCGCGGGTTGGCGCTGCCATCACCGGCGCGGTGTAGGGAATCTCGGTACTGGTGTCAACCACCGCTTCGACCTTTTCCCATGGCCACCACAGATAGTGACGACCCGGCGGCATGACGCCAACGATCTGCCCCCAGCGCGAGAGAATGCCGGTCGTTCCCTGTTCGATCTCAACGATCGCCCCAAGAAAGAACGAAATACCTGCGATGATGAGCATCAACAGTGCCAGGAACAGAGCCAGGCCGCCAAAAGTACCTCCGCCGAAGATGGCAACGCCAAGCAGATAGAAACTGATTGCCAGCGGGAAAAGCCAGCGTGCCCGCCGCCGGTCTTTGGGGATCACCACCGGTACCAGCTGGCCCTCTTCGCCGGAGCGGAGGAGTTGCCGGATACGGCTCCAGGTTGCTACCGCCTCACGAATGCGGGAAAATTCGCGTCGCGTATCGCTCACCGGTTATCTCCCTTCGTCTCAGCTGAATCAGTCTCGCCTGCAACCACCAGCCTGATCTGTTCGTCCCGTTCCAGGATGCGCTGGCGAATCTCTTGCATGCGACTGCGGATCGCAGCGACATCTTCGGGTGAATAGAGTTGCGTATCGGTGATGCCCAGCATACGCTGCGCCAATGCCAGATAGTCAATGACCGCCTCATCACTGCTGCTCACCTGTACAATTTGGGGCAGATGGTCGGCTACTGCCTCAAGTCGGTCAAGAATATCTTGTTGATAGCGGTACTGCAAAATTTCAGGGTATCGCGCTGCACCTACCGCACGAATATCGAGCGCCTGAGCTTCAAGCAACGCGGCATTGGCCCGTGCTGCGCTTTCGGCTTCGCTGAGCAACTGGCTAGCGTAAGCGTTCGCTCGATAGATCTCCTTTTCACGAGCCGTGTCGATCTGAGCCTGATAGGTTGCAATTTCAGCTTGAATGGCCGACAACTGCTCACGCAGGCTAGTCAATTCACGATTGAGATCGCCCTCGTCCTGTTCTTTGCGCAGAGCCAGCTGGTATTCGTAGGTGTATGCCTCTTTCGCAACACGGATCATCTCTGGCTTGGCGAGATCGATCCGGTATTCCTGGCTTGATGGCTCGGCGTGGGTGATGTTGGCGTTGACGAAGCGTACTGCAGGGAGAAATTGCTGGTTCAGGGTGTTGAGCAGGTTTTGAGTGCTCTCACCAACCAGATCGTAGATGGCCTCTGCCCGTTGTTCGTAAATGAGGGCGCGAGTAACTTCGCTCACCGCATTCTGCAACTTCTCTTGAAAGCCTTTAGCGCCGCCTAATGTGAAGATGAAGGCCGCCGGGTCTTCAATCTTGAATTGCAGGAAGAGGTCTACCGAGGCGTTAACCCGTGAGGCTGTCGGCGCTTCGCGGATCGGAGCGTTGTACGGATATTCACGCGTGACGTTGACAATGTAGCTCACTCGTTTCCAGGGATCGAGCAATACTTTTCGCCCCGCCGGTGCGATCTCTTCAAGTTTGCCGAAACGGGTTATCAGCGCCTGACAACCATCTGGCACCATAATAAAGGAATTGCGCCAGAGGCTGTAGACAACGTACCCGACGATAATGAGCCAGTAATGGGGACCAAACAATGCAAAGGTCAGGTTGGTCAGCCCAAACGAAATGGTGTCGATAATCACGCTCAATAGCCAGCCAATCAGGCCGATCACTACCAGGATGATCGTGACGACTATCCAGAGTTTAGAACGCGGATCACGCGGGATGACGACCGGTGAAATAACATTGGCTACCTGACCACGGCTGTCGCGTAGTTGCAGGTTTCGGTTGAGTAACTCGGCAGCTTCGTCGAGCAGCACATCCATCTGCTCGATCCTGGTTGCCCCACTCTCGTTGCCTGATCGTTGGGAAATGAAGTCACTGGCTTTGATTTGCAGTTGTTCGAGTTCGCCGCTCCCCAGGATTTGTCTGGCAGTAGAAAGACCTTGTTGCAGAAGACTCATGTCTTTCTCCCCTTTTGGCTATCAACACGCAGTATTGTATACGAGACCTCCTGACCAGACGTTGCAAAAGAGGGCAATTCTGCTCCCCAAACCGCCTGAAACTCGATTGCTCAGGTGCTGTTCCAACCCTGACGCATCACGCAGGGACAGTGGTTTGTCTCAATTCGAGGTATGAACGACCTTGAAAACCATCAGCGCAAGAACATACGCCCCTTCCATACCACTCCCTTGCCGCTGCGGATCTGGCGCAGCGCCTGCGCAGCGAGCGCGAAATAGACGGCTGTTCCCACACCGTAGAGCACGCCCCATAACGGCGAGACACGGAAGCGATAACGAATAACGATCCCCCAGCAGATTGCGCCGATCAGCAGCAGTACAACGCCTGCCAGCGCAAGCGCCTGCGCCAGTGCTGGATCACCGCCGAGGAGTGTCAACGCAAAACGTGCCGCAAGCATATTCCATGGCATCGTCGCCATCAACCCCAGGCGTAAACCCATCAACCCGGAACGTGTCCCGCCACTGCGATAACCGGCAACCGCATTTTTCTTCAATCCCTCGGTGAGCGTACCCCAACCGTTGTACATCCGTACTTCCAGCAGATCGGGAGCATGCGCCGCTTCGAGCGCATATCCGGACTGCTTCACCAGCCGCGCCAAATCCATATCTTCGAGCACGCTCCCACGCACTGCGCGATGACCGCCAATCGCAGCGTAGGTTTCACGGCGCATCATTATGCACTGACCAATTGCAAATGCCAGTGGCGATGACCGATCGTTCACGCGGTCGAACGGGTAAATAGCCGATATCAATCCGATGAACGGCGGCAGAACCAGACGTTCGGCGAACGACGTCAGGTGAATAAGTGGCACCAGCGTGATCATGTCACGTCCGGCGCGTGCGCGTTCGACGAGCGCGGCGATCAAACCCGGACGCGGCACGACGTCCGCATCAAGAAACAGCAGCCACGTACCGCGCGCATGGTTTGCGCCCTGCCAGCATGCCCAGCACTTTCCAGCCCAGTCGTGCGGCAGCGTTTTGGATGACAGAACTGTCAGTGATGGAAGACATGCTGTGTAGGTGTGCACCACATCGGCAGTGCCATCGTGCGAATCATCATCGACGACGATCACCTCGAAACGGCGGTACGACTGCTGCGCCAGTCCTTTAAGACACGCGCCGATGCGCGTTGCTTCGTTCCGGGCAGGAATGATGACCGTCACCAGCGGACCGTCGTCGGGAAGACCTGGACGCGGATTGAGCCGTGGGGTGCGAAACGCAGCGATCACATCCTGGACATACCAGAGTGCGAGGAGCACGCTGACAAGCGTCAGCAGCAGCCAGGGCGAAACATCGATCTGGTGAACGTCGAACACTGGGACTGCTCCCTCTGTGCGTACCTGTGCGGGCAGGGCAATATGTCGGGGAGTGAAGACTGTCGCTCAGGCGACCACTATCTTTCGCTTTTTAGCACCATCTCATTATACTACCGCTCCTTCGTCCGACATGGATGGGTAGTCGGCGCTACGGTACGCAGGTAGTAGGGGAAGACCAGCAGTTCGACAGATGCACGCATTAGGGAAGAACAGGCGAAGACGACGCCTTCGCCTGCCACAGAGCAACTATCAAGAGATACAGGAGATGCCCGGCGGTCGCACACCTCGCACCAGGCAGACGACCGCCGACATGGAACATAACCCTGGGCTAGACAGCGATGCGTGCAGCGACTTCGGCAAGGCGCATCGCATACCCCATCTCGTTGTCGTACCAGGCAGCGACAGACAGGAACGTATCGCCCATCACCTGGGTCAGCGGCAGATCGACAATCGATGAGTGGGGATCGCCGACGATGCGCGACGATGCCCATTCATCTTCGAGCACTCCCATGATGCCCTTGAGCGGCGGCTCGGATGCCGCCTTGCGGAAGGCGTCGTTGACTGACTGCACCGTCACTGGTTTCTCGGTTACCAGGTTCAACTCGGCAATGCTACCGGTGCGCACCGGGACACGGTACGCTTTGCCAGTGATCTTCAGGTCTTTCCAGATGAACTGCAACGCACGCGCTGCGCCAGACGACGAAGGAATAATGTTCTCTGCTGCGGCCCACGAATCACGCCGGTCTTTCATCGGCTGATCGGTGAGTGACTGAGTGTTAGTGTATGCGTGAACCGTCGAGAACAGACCATGTTGGATGCCAAAATTCTCCAGCACCACTTTGACGACTGGCGCCAGCGCATTGGTGGTGCAACTCGCCATGCTGACAATCTTGTGCTTTTCGGGGTCGAACGTATCGAGGTTGATACCTGCCAGCAGGACGGCATCGCAGTCCTGGAGCGACTTGCTGGGAGCACTGATGAGCACGCGCTTTGCGCCGCGATCCAGGTGCTGCTGCGCTACATTGCGCACCGTTGCGCGACCAGTGCAGTCAACAACCAGATCGACCCCCAGCGCCGCCCAATCGGGCAGTTCGTTCAACGAATTGAAATACGGTATCTCACGCCCGCCAATCACGAACATGTTGTCGCGCGCAATTACCTCTTCATGCCAGCGCCCATAGTTTGTGTCTACCTCGAACAACGCAGCGAAGGTAGGCACGTCGCGAATATCGGAGATCGAAACAGGGGTCCAGAGATTTTCCTTCAGAGCGACCCTCAACAACGAGCGGCCAATGCGACCGAATCCATGGATTGCGATTCGAGCCATACTGATCCCCTTTCTGTCTCTCATTTTGTGAGCGCGCAAATGTGTTATGCGCGCGTCCAACTGTTAGTATACATTATATTCACTTCTCGCTTGGTTATGACCTCATGCCATGAAGATCGCATTCATTCACCATTACCAGCATTCATACACTGGATGGTTGTCGAGTGCCAGTCGGATGGTCAGCCTGGCCATCACCCGTCGCGCAACTTCATTGACCGCCTGTGCATCAGTCAGATCGACGGGATACACCAATGCTGCGCCTCCAGCTGCGCAAATGTTGCGCGCTACATCTTCCAGCGCCGTCTGTGTATGCGCCAGCAGCGCCACGTGCGCTCCGTGCCGCCCAAACGCCCATGCCGTCGCAGTGCCGATACCGTAGGACGCGCCAGTGAGTCAGAACATGTTCTGTTGAAGATAAACTTTGTTTATCTCATACTGTTTGCCGATACAGTATAATGTAAAAATTATCGGAGGTTTCTGGCGACCCAATGCATATAAATCTGGCAGGCAGCGTATTCGTTCGTCAAGGCGTCGTCGAATGCAGTAAGCCAGGGGTTTTCCTGACCTCCGTTTGCCGCGCACGTTAGTGCTGTTTGCATCGCAGGCAGCGACAATTCCAGAAGGAGTTCTGTCCATGTCTATGCTTCAGACGCTCTGGCGCAGCGATCCGGCAGTAGCGCGTATCATCGATGGTGAAATGCGCCGTCAACGTGACGGATTGGAACTGATCGCCAGCGAGAATTATGCCAGCCGTGCTGTGATGGAAGCACAGGGTTCGGCACTGACGAACAAGTATGCTGAAGGATATCCGGGTGCACGCTACTATGGAGGGTGTGAATGGGTCGATCAGGTGGAAGACCTGGCGCGTGAACGGGTAAAGAAGTTGTTCGGCGCAGCGTATGCCAATGTCCAGCCGCACTCTGGATCGCAGGCAAACATGGCGGTCTATTTCACATTCCTGCGCCCCGGCGATAAAGTGCTCGGCATGCACCTGGCGCACGGGGGACACTTAACTCATGGATCGCCAGTGAACTTTTCGGGTCAGTTGTACACTTTCGTGGCATATGGCATCGATCCGAAGACCGAGCGCATCAATTATGAGCAGGTCGCTGAGATTGCGCGCCGTGAGCGCCCGAAGATGATCACAGTTGGCGCAAGCGCCTATTCGCGCGCTATCGACTATGCCGTGTTTCGCCAGATTGCCGATGAGGTAGGCGCATTCCTCTTCGCCGACATTGCGCATCCGGCAGGGTTGATCGCCAAAGGTTTGCTGCCCAGCCCCATCCAGTATGCGCATGTCGTCACATCGACCACCCATAAAACGCTGCGTGGACCGCGCGGTGGCATCATCCTGATGGGACAGGATTTCGAGAACCCGTTTGGGTTAAAGGCGGCGAAGAGCGGTCGCACCCTGATGATGTCGGAACTGCTCGACAAAATGGTCATCCCCGGTGTTCAGGGTGGTCCATTGATGCACGTCATCGCTGCCAAGGCGGTTGGATTTGGCGAAAACCTACAACCCGAGTTCGAGACCTATGCGCGCCAAGTGATCCGCAACGCGCAGACGCTGGCAAATGCGCTGATCGCGCGAGGGTATCACGTACTCTCTGGCGGCACTGACAATCACCTGATGCTGATCGATCTGCGCAACAAGGGGGTCAGTGGCAAAGCGGCGCAGGAGGCGCTTGATCGGGCGGCGATTACGACTAACAAGAATGCCGTGCCGAACGATGACAAACCGCCGCTGATCACCAGCGGCATTCGGTTGGGAACGCCTGCTCTGACGACGCGCGGCATGAAAGAGCCAGAGATGGAACAGATCGCCGCACTGATCGATGATGTTATCACGCACATCGATGATGATCATATTATCAATCGCGTGCGAGAGGAGGTAATGGAGCTCTGTGCGCGCTTTCCTGTGCCTGGTCTAGAACCGTCTGCCTGATCCGCATGCAGCGCCTTCCGGGTGAATTTGAATAGATGAGAACAGGAGCGTCTATGCTGCATCATTTGCGCATTGCAGTGATTGGTGCTGGGGTCATGGGTGAAGCCATGATCAGCGGCCTATTGAAACAGAAACTGATTGCTGCCGACCAAATAGTTGCCACCGAACCGCGTGCCGAGCGGCGCGAAGAGATAGAGCGACGGTATGGCGTGCGCGTCACCGATGATAACCTGGAAGCGACCCGCTGGGCGCAGGTGGTGATCTTTGCCGTCAAGCCGCAAACAGTTCCCAAACTGATGCCCGAACTGCGTGGTGCATTGAGAGAAGGAGAGCTGGTAATCTCGATTGCTGCTGGCGTCCCGATCCGGACCTATGTTCAAGGGCTGTCATACAGTGCCGTGGTGCGCGCCATGCCCAATACGCCAGCGCAGATCGGCGAAGGGATGACTGTCTGGACAGCATCGTCTGCCGTCAATGAGGAGCAACGTAACTGGACGCGCGCGATCCTTGGCTCCTTTGGCCACCAGATGTTCGTCGACGATGAAACGTATCTTGATATGGCGACCGCCATCAATGGCACCGGTCCTGCTTATATCTTTATGGTGCTGGAAGCAATGATCGACGCGGGCGTGCATCTGGGGTTGCCGCGCTACATGGCGGAAGAACTCGTGTTGCAGACGATGCTCGGTTCGGTGCACTATGCCATGCAGAGTCGGCGGCATCCCGCCGAGCTGCGCAATGGTGTCACGTCGCCGGGCGGCACGACCGCGGCTGCGCTCTACGAACTTGAGCGCGGCGGGTTGCGCACTGTCCTCTCTGATGCTATCTGGGCGGCATACCGTCGATCTGCGGAACTCGGAAAGATGATGTAAGCGCGGCGCTCGATCAACGAACGCTTCCGCTGGCTGCGAAACAAGCGGGAGCGTTTTTATGAGTCCGCGGCAAAAAGGGTATGTCACCACAGAGACGCGGTGTTCGCAGAGGAAGATTCTCTTGCGCATCACGCACACGCATGCCGCGCTATGCATCCATTGTGTTCGTTTTCAGGGTTCTTTACGCCCTCGTCGTCTCTGCAGTGCGTTTTTGCAGCAAAGTCATTTATGCACCCAGGATCACTGCCCCACAGGAACCCGCCGCGCCACATTGGGATCAACTGTTAGCAATGTGCGATTGACCCAACCGGTGACGCCGCGAACATTTGTGATCCGATACCAGTTTCCATCGGGCGTCTTTGACAACAGTTGCACCGTTTCGCGTGCATTGATTTGATCGAGCACCCGCCCTTGCAAATTTGGAGCAGCGCGTACATTGCCGCCATTGAATACAATCGCGGTCAACCCGGTCGCGGGAGGAACCGTCACCCTGGGAGTCGGCGGTGGCGGAAGCGCAGCAACCGTGGCAGGGAGCGGCGTCGGAACCGTCTCGTTCGATACCGGAAGACGTCGTAAGTCATCAGGCGCGATCGTCAGCAGCGTGCGGCTGACCCATCCGGTCATCTTCCGTTCGTTGATGATCTTCAGCCATGTACTGTCTGCGTTTCGCGCCAGCAGCAAGACGCTCTCGCCCGCGTTGATCTGATCAATGACCAGACCGCGCAAACTCGGGCTGGTGCGCACATTGCCACCGTTGAACACCGATGCCGTCCGCAGATCGGTCGGAGTGGCGACTGGCAGTTGCGCTGCCAGACCCTGATCGACAACCAGCAGGGTGCGGCTGACCCAACCACTCAGCCCTCCCGATGTGGTAATACGGTACCATTCGCCGTCGATGCTGCGTTCAACCAGGGTCACGACTTCTCCTGGAGCAAGACGCCCTAAAACCTCCGCTTCGCGGTTAGGTTCACGCCGGATGTTGCCAGCAATCGTGGCAGTTCCAGTCAGTTCACGGGTTGCCTCGATCACAGTTGGCGACGGTTCCGGCGTTGCAGGTGGTTGGGTTGCGGTTGGCGTAAGCGCTGGCGCAACGGTCGGTTCCGCTGCGATGGCGTAGAAATCGTTAACGAAGGGACGCAGCACATCGAGCGTCGTAGGATCAGATCGCGCAATTTCACCGCTTTGATCTGAAGCGATAGCAATAACCGTATAGGTCGCATCCTGACGTGGAATTGGCGCGTTGGAACGGCGGTCGAGCACAATCTGCGCTTCGCCACTGAGCGGATCGGGTTGCGCCAGCGCAGTTTCGGGGTTGAACCAGGGAAACTCCTGATCGCCCTCACGCATAAGCACAGTCAGCGTTGCTCCTGCTGGCAGGTTTTCAGTCTGGACAACCACCACGATTTTTCCTGCGCCAACCACTTCAGCACGCTCGACTACCAAGCGAGGCTGCGGTAGCGGCTCAGAGGTTGGCACTGTAGCAGAACCGCCCAATCCGCCAAACGTCAATAGCAGTGTCACAATGACGCCAACAAGTACGACTGGCGCGAGAAGAACCAGTGCCTTAACCGCAGGCGGTGCTGCACGAAAGCGCTCGCCCAGACTGCGCGGTGTCTCTTCGGGCAGCGACGTGTAATCAATGGGTTCGCCGATCACAGCAATCTCAGGCAACGGCAGGTCGTCTGGTCGGTCAGTGCGTCGTCGTCGCACAATGATCAATATGACTGTCACGATCAGCACTGCTCCGACAAATAACAGCGCAATGATCTCAGGCGACATTGAGCGTCCAGGTCCTTTCGATCAATACCAGCGTATGCTTGCAACCATTTCGTCTCGTTTGTGTCCTGCGGCTATCATATGACAACCCGGCGCGAGATGCAAGCAATATATGCGATACCGATGTTGAGAAACTCTCTATCTTTCCTGCCAGAGTGTAAAATGTGGGAGCTATGCTATGATCACGCGACAACAGGTGCAAAGAATTCAGGGTGCGTAGTATGAAGGACCTGTTTCGTCGCGCGCCGAAGCGTTTTACGGCAGCGCGCATCGAGAATCAGGCAATCCCCGACAATATGTGGGTCAAATGCCCGTCCTGCGGCGACCTGATCTATACCCGGCAGTTCAGTGACAATCTGAAAGCCTGCAAATGCGGCTATCACATTGCGTCTAACCGCGCGCGAGTGGCTTGGGTTGCTCGATGATGGGTCGTTCGTCGAGTTCGATGCTGCCCTGGCGTCGGTCAATGCGCTGGGATTCGTGTCGCCACGGCATGTCTACGAACAGAAATTGAGCGAAAGTCGGGGGCAGACCGGTCTGAACGATGCGCTGATCACCGGCAGCGGAGCGATCGACGGGATGCCGCTGTGCCTGTCAGTCACCGAATTCGAGTTTATCGGCGGTTCGATGGGATGCGCCTATGGCGAGCGCTTGGCGCGCGTGATCGAGCGTGCCGCCGATGCGCGCCTTCCGCTTTTGACGATCAACGCCAGCGGCGGCGCACGACAGGAGGAAGGTCGCTGGCGCTCCTCTAGATGGCAAAGGTCAACATAGCGCTGACGCGCCTTGTGTCCGCTGGTCAACCCCATATTGCCCTGCTGGTCGATCCGTACTATGGCGGTGTGCTGGCATCGTACACTTCGGTTGCCGATGTGATCATCGCCGAACCCGGCGCACGGATCGGCTTTGCCGGGCGACGGGTCATCGAGCAAACGATCCGCCAGAAACTGCCATCCTATTTTTTCCAGACTGCCGGATTCCTTCTGGAGCACGGCACGATCGATATGGTGACGCCGCGCAGCGAACTGCGGAGCGTCCTGTCAACCCTCTTGCGATTGTATCGTGATACGACTGTACACACGCCAGCAGCACAGTATGTTCCGACACTAAAGCGCACCTGAGGATGACTATTCCAATGAAAACGTCAGCCTTGACTCCATGGGACAGAGTGCAACTGGCGCGCCATCCGCGCCGTCCGCATACTCTCGATTATGTGCGCGCCCTGTGCGACGCTTTCATCGAACTCCACGGTGATCGTCGCTACGGCGATGACCCGGCAATCGTCGGTGGACTGGCGCGATTCGCCGACCGTACTGTTATGATTGTGGGGTATCAGAAAGGGAGTGACGCGCGCGAGAATGCGCGACGCAACTTCGGTATGGCATGCCCGAAAGGGTATCGTAAAGCGCTGCGCCTCTTTCGCCACGCCGAAAAGTTTGGCTTCCCACTAATCTGCTTTATCGACACGCCGGGCGCCGATCCGAGCACGGAATCAGAGGAGCGTGGTCAAGGGAATGCTATTGCGGAAAATATTCTGACGCTTGCCGGGTTACGCGTTCCAATCGTTGCATGTGTGACCGGCGAGGGGGGAAGCGGCGGCGCACTGGCGCTTGGCGTCGCTGATCGGCTTCTGATGCTCGAGCATGCAATCTACTCTGTGGCAGCGCCGGAGGCGGCAGCATCAATTCTCTGGCACGACGCAGGCAAAGTGCCAGAAGCGGCAAGCGCAATGCGCATCACAGCACAGACCAGTACGACCTTGGGATCGCGGATGCGATCATTCCCGAACCGGAAGGCGGTGCGCACACTGATGCTGCTACTGCGGCTGCGGCAGCGGGATCGGCATTGCGCGCAGCGCTTGATGCGCTGGTCGGGCTGCCAACCAACGTCCTGTTGCAGCGCCACTACGCCAGATACCGCATTATTGGACGCTTTCAGGAAAGCCAATCAATGCTGGACATACTTGCCATTGTTCCACCGCTTCCTTTCAAGGGATCGTAACACGGGTGAGAAGCAGTGCATCCTGCCCGGCATCGTCAGCTCGCTCCCCATCGGTTCGCAAAGGTAATCGGGAGAGGGTCTGCGGGTCGTAGACGCCAATCGCAAGGCAATAGGTTCCGGCGGGGAGATCAGGCGGTAGCGGGAAATGCTGCACCATCGAAATGTGTCTGCCTGGTTGCCATGCTCGCGGACGCCAGTGTTCCGTTCCCAGCGGAACATCCACTTGTGCAACACGTTCGCCTACGCTATTCAGCAGGTGAATGAAGACCATATAGTCACGGTCGAGTTGTGCAATCGCCTGCCACACTAGCGTGATTGTCAACGCCCCGGACGCGCGAACAGCGGATGTATCGAGGCTGTATCCATGGAGGTGAACCATATCGCCGAAATCTGTATCCAGCACTTCAGTGACCGGCGGCGGAACGTGATAGATATAGGCATAGTCAATACCATGGATCTGGACGATATGGATCGGCTTCAGACGCTGTAATGGGGCATGCAGTTCCGGTCGCGTGTTACGCTGAATCTGGTCAATATATGTTACCGCATAATCAACGCGCAGCGGATTTTGAATAGCCTGGAGCGGCGCAACCCCTGCTGGCGCAAACGGACTCAGGACAGCCTGGTAGAACACGGCGATCGGGCGCTCCCTGCCATCTGGTTGAGCGGCAATGAATTCAGCCGCAAGTTCCAGCCCCTCTCCCCAACCAATCGGCAGAACCTGTTCGGCTACTGCACCGCCACCGATCAGCGGGTTGTAGTACGCCAGATAATAGGGATGGTACCGGATCAGGTTGACGACCAGTGCCATTATTACCAGCCCATAACCCGCCATTTTCCACAGATGCGTGACGCCAAAATGTTCGTTGACTATTGCGATGATCGTACTACGTCCCCGGTTGCTCAGAAGATCGTATCCACGGGAGAACCCGGCTGCCGCCAGGATGGTCAGCGCAGGGAAGACCGGCAGCGCATAGCGGTCGAATTTTTTTGCCATAACGCTGATTGCTGCAACAAAAAGAACGATAAACACTGCCAGCAGTAGCAAGGGACGATTGGCATCCTTCCATGCGTCTTTCCCATCACGCACGATAAAGCCGACCCAGATTAGCACGCCGATCAGCGTCCACGGCGCCAGGCGGAACGGTATCGCCACCAGGTAGAAGAGTGGTCCGGGATCGGCAACGGCGCGACCGAAGAAGAAGTTCCCCCAAGGGTGCGGCGCTCCGCCATCAAAGAGAATCTCGCTCACGACGCCCCAGGTTGTCGCAAGCGGTCGCACCCACATAGCAGGCCAGAGCGCGATCCAGACAAGCGCTGCCATGCCGCACCACACTGCCATGGGCGGAATGCAACGCACCATCGTCATCACCACAGAACGGACGGTAAGCGTCGATGGCAGACCCTGCCCAATGACTACAACCAGCCCTGCCAGCGGCGCCAGCAGCAGCGCGGGTGATTTGGTCAGCAACCCTAGACCGGCGACGAGACCACTGGCAATCCACCACGGCGATTGGACAAAACTGCGCGCGTCGCTCTGGAGTGCCACCAGCATCAGCAGCAGGCTAAGCGTCATCAGGGATGTCAGGGTTGCATCCATGTGAAACAGTTGCGAGTGAGCGACCAGAAACGGCTCGCCGATCCAGAGCAGCGCCGCTAAGAGCGCAATGGTTCGACCGGTCAGGCGCTCTAGAAGCGGGTATGCCAGCGCAAGCGCAAGCGCCGTGATCGTGGCAGCCGGTAACCGCATGATAGTATAGAAGGTCGCCGGGTGTTCCTGGAGGATCTCGGCTGCGGTCAGAGCCTGGTAGATCGTGTGCCCCAGAGTGCCAAGCCACAGCGTTGTGACTGCCGGATGCCCAAAGTAGAAGGTGTCAGCGAAGTTGCCGGTAGCGACTGCGGTTGCGAATCGCCTGGAGAGCGATATCCAGTGGTAGGCTTCATCAACAGTGAGAAAACGTCCATTGGGCCAGCGCGCTGCCATTGCCAGAGCAAGAAGCACGACTGGCGTCGCTGCTCGATGCAGGACCTGACTAGGACCTGTCACAAGCCCTCCTTGAGTAAGAATCGTCGTCGGTGCGATACCCTGGACAGGTGAAGGCTACCTCCCACTGGTAGGAGGTATCGTCGCTTTGCACGTAACGACGATTCTGGTCTGTTATCCTGAACTGAGGAACAAGACGAACGACAATAACTGTTGTGCCTTAACGAGAAGAGCGCACGGTTGAGGTTTCTTCGTCGGTGCTACGTGGTTCGCCGGAAGGTTCGGCTTTCACGCGCATCCCGACAATCAATGTGCCGAAGAGAAGCACAGCCATCGCAACAAATACCGCGATGGTGAGGAGCGACTCGCTTTTCGCAAGTTCAAACCCCAATGCGACAAATGGAAACACTGCCAGCAGAATAGCAATCGCTGTCCAGAGGCGATCGAATGTATTCATAACACTACTCCGCGTTCTCCCTCTCGACTCCTTCTGGGACATATAGTACCACAACTTTTGCGGAAAGGGACAAGGTGTGTCACCCTTGAAACTGATAGATCTCGAACGGCAACGCCAGCAGATGCAGTACACGCTGTTGCAGCGGCGATAGCGGTGTCATGCTGGAAGGATCATGATGGAAGCCAGGAGCGAAGGTCATATCACGAAAAGCGTTGAGCAGACGCTCGCTGGTGATCCGCGACACACTTCGCCCGTTGTCCCGGTTGGAGGAGAGGGTGAATACGCCTTCCTCAATCAACCGGCAGCGCGCGATGGCTTCGAGCGAGGCGAGTGCGCGTAACCCAAGTGAGAGCAGGCGTATCAGCCCGGTTTCCAGTTCTGGCGAGCATACGTCGTGTGGCGCCAGCGAGATTGGACGCCCATGCAGGCGCTCGAAGCCTGATGCAGGAGGGAATGTCAGCGAGAGCATCTGATCCCTGGTAGGTTCCGGCGGGGTGATATTGGAACCAAATATCTGCCACCCCAGGCTTTGCACCGCTCGACTCAGCGCATCGGTATCGACCGACACGTTTATACGCACATTGCGCTCAACACGTACGCTGGTTGGTCGCCCCCGATACCGGCGCACCGCACGCTCCTCGATCTGCTCATCGAAGTCCAGGCGCAGAAGCCCCCGTACCTGATAACTGTCGAGAATGGCATTAGCGGCTTCACGCAGAGCCTCAATAGTACGGGGACGGCGCCTCCCTCGTTTGCGCTCGCCAAGCGCCAGCAATGCCGCGTGCGCGCGTGTCAGACGTGCGCGTAATGCTTCCTCCGAGATACGTGCGTGGTTTGGTGCACGAATAGCGATCCGTCGCTCGTTCCAAACAACAGTGCTGCCGTCGAGATCGACTCGCATCGGGGTAAACCACTCAATGCCATCGCTGAAAGGAGAGGCGGGCGGATCCTGATCGTCTGCTGGCGAGAATGGCGTCCGGTGTGCTGATCGAGCATCATCGAGCGGGGCATCCAAAATGGACGGAGGATCTGGCAGCAGGCAAAGATACTCGTGGTTGTACTGATGGATCGCGCCGCGGAATTCAACTGCGGTGAGGGCTTCGCCAATGAAGCGGTATCGTTGTGGCGGCAGGTTCTGACTTATCTGCTCCACGAGATTGTAGAACGACGCAGGGTGCGTGCGCTCGTGTGAGAAGGAGTACAGTACGAGCGGTATGTTCATCGGGTCGAGCATTGCCAGTGCTATCGGTTGCCGTGACACCCCGGCGCGCCAGAGATGGGCCTGATTAACCAGGAACAGCCCGTTCGGTGAGATATGCCACATCCGACCTTCATAGATGCGCACGTGGATCTGTTCTATTGCCCATGCCCATGTATCGAGCATGTGATGATTGAGATCGTGCTCAATCGCCTGCCACTGGTGATCGCAGCTAAGTCCAACCAGGAGATCATGAAGCCGATCAATATCGACATCAATGGGAGTAATCTCGCTGCCGATACACCAATGAAGTGTTCTGGATCGGCTCGATACCCACCGCTGAATTGCTCTGTCTTTGTGGTCGCTACACGACAGGATGTAGGTCAACCAGACGACAGCAGTCCAGCCAGAGGTGAGATTGCCCCAGTAGGCGTGGGTGGGAATGTGCCGGTCAAGGATGTGCGGAATGCCTATACGGCGCATATGGGCAATGAGAAGCGGAATGTCGTCGCTGTGCTCGGCAGTGAGCATCAGCATCTCTGGACGTTTATGCGTGTGAAGCATGGGCATCGACCTGTCTCTCAGGACCGGATTTCGGGATGCAGCGTGGCATCTCGCTGATGATAGTATCAATGTAGAATGACCGCCCCTTTTCAATTTCCTCTGTGGACGTGAACGTTTATTAAGACCAGGTTACGGTGTATAATTGACGATATGCTAGACTATCCGCCACCGCCACAACTCTACACGCTGCCTGGTGGCTTGCGTGTGCTAATCGAGGCGCTGCCGTATGCGCACTCAGTGTCGGTCGGTTGCTTCGTAAGTGTTGGCGCCGGTCATGAAGCGCGCCATGAGAGCGGCATTGCGCACTTTATTGAGCATATGCTCTTCAAAGGCACGCAGCGCCGACCATCGCCCAAGTTGATCGCCGATGCCATCGAGGGTGTCGGCGGTACGCTGGATGCCTATACTGGTTTCGAGTCGACGGTCTACTACGCCAAAGTCGCCGATATCTATTTCGACCGTGCGATCGATGTGCTTGCGGATATGCTGATCGCTCCGCGCTTCGATCCGCTCGACATCGAAAAAGAGCGGCGCGTGATCACCGAGGAACTGCATCAGACCGAAGACACGCCTTCGGAACTGGTGCATCTGGTTCTCGACGCTGCCATGTGGGGCGACCAGCCGTTGGGACGCGACATTGCTGGCAGTGAGGAGACAATCGCTGCGTTCCATGCCGAACAGATCGTTTCGTTCTGGCGGGCGCATTACACCAAACGGAATATGGTCATTTCGATCGCCGGGCACATCGACGTGCAGCGCGCGCTCGATGCAGTAGCAGTCGCATTCGACGCATTGCCGGAAGGCTCGCCAGCAGTGTTGCTGCCCAGCCAACCGCCGCGCCCTGGTCCGGCGGTAACGTTGCGCAGCGACAACAACGAGCAAGGGAATTTCTGCATCGGTTTCCGCGGCGTATCCCACAACGACCCGGATCGTCGTGCGTTGCTGGTCTTCGACACTGTGATCGGCGGCGGCGCATCATCCCGCCTGTTCCAGGAGATCCGCGAAGAACGAGGACTGGCGTACAACATTGGCAGCTACAGCCGCGAATACCACGATACAGGGAAGTGGGTCATCTTCGGTAGCGTGGAACCGCGGTATGTGTACGAGTGTATTGCGACTGTGATGAGAGAATTGCGCCGCGCGCGCGTCGAAGGGATCACCGCTGAAGAACTGGCGCAGGTCAAGGAGCAGGTCAAAGGAGGCATACTCCTTTCGCTAGAGGATACCTGGGCGATTGCGTCGCGCAACGGGTCGCATCAACTGCGCTACGGACGCGTTATTCCCATCGAACAGGTCGTTGCCGAGGTTGAAGCCGTATCGCGAGACGATGTGCTGCGCGTCGCCCAACGGGTGCTGCGTGACGACCATCTGCACTTGGCGGTCATCGGTCCGTATGATGATGCCGCCGATCTTGAGAACTTGCTCACTGTAGAGCGTCCTCTATGAATGCAGCCTGCTGCTCCGCGCGTACGCCGCATGTGCTACAATAGATATGGGATCGAGATTCGGCAACGAGCCGCCGCTGGAGCGATCCTCCAGAGGAACTTCCCGACTCCCCGCCTGCCGCAAGGCAGAACGTCGCCCTGCGAAACAGCAAGCGGGGGCACGCAGGTGGTAACGCCTGCGTGACGCAAGACGGCAACAGAGAGCAGACCCGCCGATGGCTCCTTCGGGAGATCAGGTAAGGGGTGAAAGGGTGCGGTAAGAGCGCACCGGCGTCGGCAGCAATGCTGGCGGCCAGGCGACTGCGCCGACGATGGGGAGCAAGGTGTGTGGGGCGGGCTTATCGTGTGGGAGCGACATATGTCGCGTGATCACCACCGCGCTCGCTCACATCGCAGCCGCGACGGTGAAGGTGGGCAACACCCGCCAGGCTAGGAGCGGCCCGCGCAGTGCGCGGAGAGAGATGGCGGCGAACAACAGAATCGGGGGTACGGTTGCCGACTCGCTGACCGGGCGGGAGTAGAGTGCTTCCGCCCGTTTTTGTTGCAGCCTCCAGTATTTGACGACATCTATCAATCGCGTTACGATAACGCCGCATCGTCGAAATCGTTGGAGCCGTTGTGCACCTGTTCCTTTGCAGCATCCTGCAGTGGTTCGAGCGCAGGTTGATCAGTGCCTATCCAGAGAATGTCCGCGCCAACATTCGCATCGAACTGCTGGCTTCGTTCTGGTACGGTCTCTTCTTTGCTGCTAGTCTGACGTTCTTTCCGGTTATTCTGCGTCGTTTAGGAGCTACCCCCTTCGAACTAGCGCTGTATGTCGTCTTCAGTTACATTGGTCAGACCCTGTCGCCGCTCAGTTTGATGCTGCTGCGGCATATGGCGCCGATTCGCTTCTCGGTGATCGCCTGGTCGTTCGCACGCGGCGTGCTCTTTTTTGGAGCGCTTTCGAGCAACACGCTCTGGTTACTGGCGCTCGCAGCACTGTTTTGGATTGCTGAGGCGCTGCCATCACCAGCATATGCGCGCATCATGCAGCAGATCTACTCGCCACGCTACCGTGGACGCGCTATGTCAACAGTGCGGATTGGCGTCGCAATCGTGGTGCTGATTGCAACACCAATTGCGGGTTGGGCGCTTGATCAGGTGGGACATCCCCCTCTCTTTGCACTGGCTGCAATCTTCGGTGTTGTTTCGAGCCTGATCTTCTCGTGCGTTCGCCCGATCGATGGCACTGCGGAACCAGAGAATCCGCCAGCACTTCGTGCATTGCTGCCGATTGTGCGCCACGACCGCCGTTTTGCACTCTACCTGCTGGTTCTGACAATCTATGGTTTCGGCGCCGTGATGGCGCTCCCCTTCTACCCGGTGGTGCAGGTGACGAAACTCCACCTCTCGTACACAACCATTGGCTATTTGAATCTGGTGCAATCGCTCTGCTGGCTGACAGGATTCTTCGTATGGGGGCGTCTGCTCGACCGGTACGGTCCGTTGTGGGTATTGCGCCTCAGCATTCTCCTGGCAGCCTTCGTGCCGCTAACCTACATCTGGGCTAGTAATGCCTGGATGTTGCTGCCCGCGTTCATCTGCCAGGGTTTGATGCAGGGCGGTTTCGAATTGGGGATCACCACCGGCGCTATCGACCTGGCAAAACGGGGGCATGTGATGGAGTACACTGCACTTCAGACGGCAACGATAGGAGTACGTGGCATGCTGGCCCCGCTGACGGGGGCAGCGCTCCTCAGCGCGGGTACATCCGAAACCCTGGTGTTGGGTCTTGCCGTTGGGTTGGTGGCAGGATCGTGGGTTCTGATCGGCGCGGTGCGGCTGCCACGTACTCCGTAATATTGATCGATCAGGATGTATTCTTGCCAGGGCTCCCCATGGTCGTTCTGGAATGTTCCTGGCATTCTGGGACGATACGCGTCCGCGCACTGCCCGGATAAGCGGACGTCTCGCCCGCACGCAGCGATGCGATCCATACTATAGAAGCAAGGGGATCGTGCTCTCCGTTGTCCCACGAGGGCAGAACACCCTTCGCTCCATAGTACACAGCGCGGATGGTGAACGAACACTGATGGAGCTTTTGTTTTACCAAATTTGACATAGTGCACTATGGTCCCAGACGAATGTAGATTGGCGCATCGCTAACGTTGAAACCAATCAATCCATCCCCGCTGCGATCCGAGCAATCGATAGTGAGCGGCACTGGACGCTCCAGGTGCGAAATGCACATCGCCCGTGCGCCGGGTTGCACCACAAGACCCCACCCGACTTCGTCAGGAGCTCGAGGTCGCCAGAAGAGATGGAGTGTGCTCCCATCGCGTGCGGCAAAGCGTAATGTCTGCACCATGCCGTCCTGATCAAACCGCACATCGGTGAGCGGCGGACCGGTGTATACCGCGTCGCGCAGCAGGAGCGCGGCATTGCGGTAGGCATAGAACGCCGGTCGCGGCGTCACGCGGCTACTGCTGAGATCCGCCAGATGACTGTTCTGAAACCCCGTCCCCTGTTCTAGCAGCGTATACCAGAGAATGCCGCGCAGGTTCATCGCAATTGCTAGAGCATAGATCCGGGCGGCATAGTTTGCCTGCATTTGCAGGTATGCCTCCGGGCAGGGTTGACCTTCAGGGCACACCTCGGCGACCTCAAGGGCGGCGAGCGGCGTATGTTGAAGACCATAGGTTGCTAGCGCACGACGGAGACTCTGCGCCTTCAAGGTCATCCGCTCTGCGCTCCCCCAATACGTGTAGCCAGTGAAACCGATAATGTCGCATGCCAGCCCGCTGCCTTCGATCATGCCGCGCAAAAATCCGATTGTTTGCCGGTCGTCGGGCCAGAAGTGCGCGAAATTCCCGCCGATGATCTGCGCCGATGGATTGACCGACCGGATGGCGTCGGCGAACACGCGCAGTGCAGCGCCATACGCATCGCCGCCGTACCATGGTGCCTGACCGGTATTCCAGCAACCGCTCCCTTTATTGTCGCTGATTGCCAGAGTGAAATCCGGCTCATTCCAGAATTGCCAGTATCGCACACTCAGATCGCCGCTCTGATAACGCGTTGCGGCAGCAATGGCGAAGCGCGCCAGATCAGCATAGGCTTCGGGCGCTACGGGGCTGCACGTTCGACCGGGGAGACGACGCGCCCATTCCGGCGCGATCTGTACCAGGACAATTGGCTCGATGCCAGCAGCGCGCAGACGGCGGATATTCGCTTCTAGCGCTGCTGCTGCTTCCCAGGAATAGACGCCGCGCGTCGGTTCAATTGTCGCCCAGATCAGATCACCGGCACGAGCCCAGGTCGCTGGGAGCGCTGGCAACCACGGCTCAGCATGTGCGCCATAGTTCATCCGCAGGTCATACCCTATCTGAACACGAGTATCAGGAACGCTTACCAGCGGGAGATATATCATCGATGTCGTTGCCCCAAAACTGGCAGACGGTGATGGCATCCGCATCAGGAGGGTCAGAATGGGAATGAAGAAGAGAAGGAGTACTCGCATGGATACTCTGACAGGTTTGTATGCTCGGAACCATCACGACCATCATACCCTATCTCCCAGCAATGGAGCAGCTTCCATTTGTTACACATGAGTGACAACGACAACGATAGTACGATTCGGTAATTGTTCACACCCATGGAAACACACGCGCCTTGAAGCGAGGGTGTCCCCCTTTTGCGTCTACGATGGCAAGATGCCTTCCCTCCCAAGAGAAATGTGAACACTTACTACGACCGTCGGTATGATATAATCGCTCCGCCAATGGAAGAGGTAAGGGAACCGATCGTGACCGTGATTCCGACTGCACGTCATCAGATCGAGCGTCTGCATCACGACCAGGTTGCGACTCGCGAGCAGAGCGACTTTTATGCGTGGGGGGCGCTTGATGCCGCAGATGCCTTCGCATATTCGTTAATTGAACGACCGCAAGGCAGCATCATCCTGGACCTCGGGTGCGGAAGAGGAGCGCATACCCTGCATTTTGCGCAATCCGGCGCTTACGTTGTCGCTATCGACCTATCAGGAGGTATGACCAGTGTGACACAGCGGCGTGCGGTCGCAGCCGGGCTTGGCGATCGCGTGGCAGTTCAGCAGATGAGCGCCGAATCGCTAGGGTTTGCCGATGCGACCTTCGATTATGTGTTTGGTCACTCGGTTCTTCACCATACCGATCTGGCAGTGACGCGGTGGGAGGTGCATCGCGTCCTCAAGCCAGGCGGGCGCGCCGTTTTCCTGGAGCCGCTGAGTCACAATCCGCTGCTCAACCTGTTCCGGCGTTTGACGCCATGGCGACGAACGCCGACCGAGAAACCGCTCAGTATGGCAGACCTGCGTTTTTTTGCAGAACCTTTCGCCAGTGTATCGCATCGAGAGTTTTATCTACTGGCACTGGCTGCGTTCGCTTTTGCGCCTTTCGGCAGTCGCGCACTGTTTCGACGCACGCTGCATCTGCTCAATGCCATTGATCAGCGCATCTTTCGTCTCGCGCCCGTACTGCGCCGCTACGCATGGGTGACGGTATGCGAGGTGCGGCGATGAAAATTCTCTTTGTTGCACCACGCTTCCCCGATCCGCTCATCCAGGGCGATCGGTTGCGCGCGCGCCAGTTCCTACGCGTTCTGCGCCGCTGGCACGAGATCACCCTCGTTACACCTGCGACGTCAGAGCCGCCAGACGCTGCCACTATCGCCGACATGTGCGACCGGTGGGTTCCAGTCCATGAGCCGCGCTGGCAGGCGCTATGGCGTGTCGCGTCGCATAGTATTGGGACGCTACCGTTGCAGACAGTGCTGTTCAGTTCGCCAGCACTGATCCGCACCGTGCGCGACCTGGCGCATCACCAACCATTCGACTTACTCTACCTGCATACCGCGCGAGTGGCACCCGTGGTCGATGCTGTCTCAGCGTTGCCAAGAGCAATCGACTTTATCGACGCGCTGTCGCTAAATATGTATCGCCGTGCCCGCTGTCAGGGCAGTATCACGCACTGGTTGTTCGATATTGAAGCACGCCGGATGTCAGAATACGAGCAGTATCTTTCCGAAATATGCGATGTACAGTTCGTCTCGGCAAATCGCGATCGTGCATTCTTAGGACCAAACGTTCGAGTTGTCAACAGCGGGGTCGACGTGGCTCAGTTTCCTTATGTAGAACAGGGGCGTCTCAATGATCTCATTGTCTTGACTGGTCGCATGGGGTACTTCCCCAATGCAGACGCTGCAGTGTCGTTTGCTTCAAATGTCCTGCCCCTCGTCCGGCGCGAGGTGCCAGCGGCACGCTTGCAGATCGTTGGCGCCGATCCACCGCAGCGGGTACGAGCACTGGCGCGTTTACCGGGTGTTGAGGTGACCGGCTATGTACCTCGTATCCAGGACTATCTGCAACGTGCGACAATCGCGGTGGCGCCGTTACGCAGTGGTTCAGGCTTTCAGACAAAAGTGGCTGAGGCGATGGCGAGCGGTGCTCCAGTTGTGGCGACGCCACGCATACTGGATTCGCTCGATGTGCGTCATGACGAGCATGTGCTTTTGGCACATAATGATGCCGAAATGGCGGCGCAAATCGTGCGCCTGCTGCGCGATGCCGCGCTCCGCCGCCGGTTGGCACGGGCGGCGCGCACGCTGGTCGAACAACAATATACCTGGGAACGTTCTGCTGCAGCAATCAATGCTCATCTCGTCGCAGTTGTCGAGCAAGGCAAAAAAGTATCATGAGTCGTCGTGGCGTTCTCAACCATCCAACACAGCCGTGTAAGATGTCATTCCATTTGCGATTGGAGATTTCCGAGCGCCGGTTGTTGCTGCGCGTCGGTGATCTGGCGTTGACCATGCTTGCCGTCTGCGGCGCGTTGTGGTTCTGGGCAAGTCTGGCGGATCGTGCACTCGATATCGCTCTGATCCAATCGCAGCTTAGTTGGGTGGCGCTGATTGGCATTGGCTGGCCCCTCTGGCTGATGCTCGCAGACATGTACAATCTACGTCTGGTCGCGCGCATCGGTCCAAGTATGCGCCGGATTCTACTTGGCGGTCTAGTGTTACTGTTCGCGTATCTGGCGCTATTCTTCGTGCTATCACGCGCACCGGTTACCGGGATGCTTGCGTTCATCGAGATTGGCACGCCGCAACTGCGACTAGCGCCTGCGCTTGCGATTGTGCTGCTGGTTGTGTCGATGGCGATCTGGCGTCTGGCATACATTCGTGTGCTGGGCGCGCCACACGCGCGGCGTCGGTTGTTGATCCTGGGAACGGGTCAGGCGGGTTCGGCGCTGTCGCATGTCATTCTGAAGGGACACACCCCATACTATGAGATTGTCGGGTTTGTCGATGACACCCCCCATCCATCCTGTGATTGCATCGGCAGCGTGCCGGTGATCGGCGGCGTCGATCGCCTCGGCGATGTCGTTTGGGATCAGCGCGTCGATGAGATTGTGATCGCTAGCAGCAACGTCAGCGGCGAACTGCTCCAGTTCTTGATCGACTGCTATGAACGAGGAATTGCTATTACACCCATGCCGCTGCTGTACGAACGGTTGACTGGGAAGATTGCAGTGGAACACGTTGGCAATCAGTGGCATGTGGCGCTGCCGTTGCAATCACGTCCGACACGGACTGCCGAGGCAGTGTTGAAACGCATGCTCGATCTGGTCGGCGGTCTGGTTCTGGTAGGGTTGCTGCTGGTTCTGCTGCCATTCATTGCACTTGCAATTCGTCTCGACACGCCCGGTCCTATTTTATACCGGCAGCAACGCGTTGGCTGGCGAGGACGACTCTTTACAGCGCTCAAGTTTCGCTCGATGGTTCAGGATGCCGAACCAGATGGCGAAGCGCAGTGGGCATTAAAGGAAGACCCGCGTGTGACACGCGTTGGGCGCTGGTTACGGCGTACCCGCCTTGATGAACTACCGCAGGCATTGAATGTTCTGCGCGGCGAGATGAGCCTGGTTGGACCACGTCCTGAACGACCGGAGTTCGTCGAGCAGTTGCAGCATATTATTCCTTTTTACCGCGCACGTCTGGCGATCAAACCGGGGCTGACAGGGTGGGCGCAGATCAACTATGGCTATGGCAATAGCGTTGAAGCATCGCTTGCCAAACTCCAGTACGACCTCTACTATCTGAAGCATCAGTCGTTCTGGTTCGATCTGCTCATTCTGGCACGGACAGTGCACGTAGTATTACGGATGAAAGGTCAATAGAAACTGCCGGAAGAGCCGGAGCATACACTCAAAGGCGGACAATACGTCTGGATAACGTACCGTATCGGTTGTAGGGGATCGCCACGGCGCTTCTGGCATCTCCCAATGATGACGAACCTCGCATGAGCAGTGGTTCCACGTCTACCATGCAGTCCGCATCAACGATAAACATTACCCACTCGCATACAGAAGCGCGTTTCCGGTCCGCGTCGGCAAAGTACATTGCGCTGGCAACACTCGTGACAGTCGTTGTGCTTGGCATTGGTCTGGCGTGTGCGCCCTATTCGTTCGTCTTCGATGCGGCAGACTCAGCAGCGGAAAGGCATCTAATCAGGTTCAGCGCCGCCGAGTCAAACGAGCGCGAGCAGTATCGCTGGTCGGAACGGGGTGCCGCAGTGCGTCTGTTCGGTCTCACCCGGCGCCCGCTGATCATCGATCTGCGTATGACCTCGCCGCGCCCGCCGAATGCTGCGCCTGCCGAGATGCGCCTGGCACTTGGATCCTGGCGCAGTAATGCTTTTGTTGTTGAAGGGGACTGGCGACGCTACCGGGTATTACTCCCACCGCGTCCCGGCGCCCCTGATCTTCGTCTCGATATACGCACCTTTCGCCCAGTTAAAGAGCGTGATACACGAGATTTGGGCGCCGCTTTTACACGTGTGGCAGTGCACCCGGTCGATGGTCTTTCGGCACCAGGTAGAGCAGTTGCAACGCTCGGCGGAATCCGCACTGTCGTGTTGCTATTACTGCCAATTGCAACATTTGTGGTCATGTCGCGATTGGCAGACGGAGTGATACCCTGGTTTGCCACTGCAGCTGTGGCCGGTCTTGTCGCTATCGGCGCTGCGCGTCCGGTCGATGCCGTTGCGCTTCTGCCCGACCTGTGGCTTATTCCGGTCGGGACTGCAGTGGGTGCGGCCACCTTGTGGGGAATACAGTCGCATCTGTCGCCGTGGCTGGCAGTTCTGCAGCAAGCTCTGGCTTCGGATACAGCACGGCTTGCAGGCGTACTGGTCGTCGCCAGTGTTCAGGGAGTGATTTTTCTGGCGCTAGTTCCTCCTTGGCAGCACTATGATGAACCAGCACACTTCGAATATGCCTGGTTGCTGGCATTTCACCCATCCTGGCCCACGATAGGGACGGTCAACCCGGCAATTGCCTGGATCGGCGGTGAAGGGCGCGCACTGTCGCATTTTCCGACGTATCATCTGCTGGTAAGTCTGCCACTTCGACTCACTAGCGGATTGACGGTTATCGAACAACTCTACGTGGCCCGCAGCGTATCGCTGGTCATGTTCGTGGTTACAGTCGCCATTCTTGGCGGCATTGCGCGCACGCTTTTCCACAAGGGGCATCATATGCGCTGGTTGATGCCGCTCACGGCAGTGCTCATTCCCCCCTTTGCCGACATTATGACGGCAGTCAACAACGATGTTGGCGCGATTTTGGGATTTTCTCTCTTTCTGTGGAGCGTGGTCCGGATTATCGCGCTGGGATGGAGTGCTCGACGCGCGTCATTGGTCGTTGGCGCTGCACTGATTGCCGCAGCAATGAAGAACGTCGCGGTAGCGGCGATCTTCATTGCCCCACTCGTTCTGGTTGTTGCAGTTGGTCTGCGCCGCCAGTGGCGCTGGAAACGTCTCATTGCAGCGCTGGTCGGGGCAGGCGCAGTCATCCTTGGCAGCGTGGTTGCGTGGGGCGATCCTGCCGGGTGGTATCGCTACGGCGCAGTATCCATCGATGGCGCAGCGCGCGCGGTTGTTTCCGATACGCCACACGGACAACAGGCATTTCGTCTTACATCCAGCGTCTCCATGTTCGATGAGTTTTCCGGGCTGGCAACTCCCGTTGCTTCTGCTGCTCTGCCCCTGATCGCCGGGAACCCGGTCACTGTCGGCGCATGGGTCTGGGCGTCACGCCCGGTCACGATCGCCGGACCGGGAGTTCTCTACAACGATGGGACGCGCCCTGTGGCGATGATGGCGCCGGTTATTGAGGCAGATACAAAGCCACGCTTTGTTGCGTGGACATTCGAAGCGCCAGAAGCCTTGAGCTCGTTGCAGGTTTTTGTTCCTGCACCACCGCCCGATGCTGACCCGCCTGTCACACTGTTTGTCGATGGCATTGTGGCAGTACAAGGTTCGTTCTCCGCCGATACTCCACCGATTCTCGACCGTTCGGCGACCAGCGGTTTCTGGGAGGGACGTCCTTTCGTCAACCTTGTACGCAATGGCTCGGCGGAACAGGCGTGGCCGTATGTTCGTCCAAGCGTTGATCGAGCCGTCTGGCCTGTTGTCCGGCGTTCTCCATCACGAATCGTCACATCGGTGTTCGATATTGGGCGCACCGGACCAATCGTGGCGTTTGATGTTGCGCCTGATCTGGTCTTTCGTTCTCTCGCTTCGTTTGGGTGGGGAGAAGTGACGCCGCCAGGGCAGATCATGCGCCTGGCGTTGCCGTTAGTAGCGCTGGCGACGCTTGCGGGGTGCATCCGTCTGGCTGTAACACGCTACGACTATTCACCCCGATATATTGCTATCGTGCTGTTTCTGATTATTGGTGCGCTCCTGTGGGTGAATGCGGCACTGCGCATCCTGCCAGCGCTGATTGTCCAACCTCCTCCTTTCCCACGCTATGGATTCCCTGCTATCGGACCGCTGGCGCTGGTTCTTGCTGCCGGATGGCTGGCGTGGTGGTCGCCACAGCGTCGCGTGATTGGCATTGCAACGCTGGTGATCAGCCTGCTCATGCTGAATGTACTGGCATATGCAACAATATGGTGGCACTGGTATGTGTAAGGCACACGGGATGAGAGAAAAGGGACGCCAGGTTGCATATGGTCGTTGAGGGTGTGCGCTGAAGTTGGAGGTTTTACGTTGTGTAAGGTTGCACGTCGTACGTCGCGCGTTGAAGGTTGAACATTGGAAGGTTGTCAGGTAGCGACGTTGCATCGCACCGTCTCCGAGCGCGCGAAGGTCGAGCCATTGCATTGCACCGTCTCCCCCGCGCGCACTGGTTGAAGGCAGAGATGCCAGTTCTCAGTTCCTGGTTCTCTGTCCCGCAGCCCCTAACCCCCGACCTCCGCAATCACCGCCTGCACTGACTCACCAACGATCGCCACAATCTGATCGATCTGTTCCTCTGTCGAGACCAGTGGCGGAGCGAGTAGAATCATATCGCCGAGCACGCGGGTAAACAATCCGCGCTTTAGCATCTCCTGGTACACGCGCACGCCGACATTTGCTTCCGCTGGATAGGGCTGCTTCGTCGCTTTATCCGCCACCAGTTCGACAGCCGCCATCATCCCTTTGCCGCGTACATCCCCCACCCCGTCGAGCGCATACAACGTCTTCAAGCCGGTCAGCAGGCGATCCCCCAGAACTGCCGCCCGCTCGACCAACCCCTCCTCCTCGATAATCCGCAGATTGCGCAACGCAACAGCGCAGCATGTTGGATGACCGGAGTAGGTGTAGGCATGCATGTAACGTTTGTCGGGCGGTGCGCTGTGGATCACCTCACGAATGCGGTCGGAGATGCCGATGCCGCCGAGAGGGACGTACCCGCTGGTGATCCCCTTGGCAAACTGCACAATATCCGGTTCAATGCCATAGTGCTCAAGGGCAAACCAGCGACCGGTGCGCCCAAAACCGGTAATGACCTCGTCAGCGATCAGTAACACCTCATATTTGTCGCAGATCGCGCGAATGCGACCGAAGTAATCGTCCTGCGGCACGATCACGCCGCCAGCGCCCTGCACCGGTTCAGCGATGAATGCGGCCACTGTTTCAGGACCTTCGCGCAGAATGGCTTCTTCGAGCAGATTGGCAGCAGCGATGCCATCGCTGACTTCAGGTGTCGGGTTGACGAAGCGATATGGGTAGGGCGACTCAATGTGCACAACACCCGGCATGCGCGGCTCAAACATGGGCCAGTAGACCGGCAGACCGGTCGCGCTCATGGCAGCCATCGTCACACCGTGGTACCCCCGCATTCGCGCAATGAACTTGACCTTCTCCGGCTTGCCAACCAGTTTCCAATAGTAGCGAGCCGTTTTGAAGGAAGTCTCGGTCGCTTCGGCACCGCCGCTGGTGAAGAAGAAGGTGTTGATCGACGGGTACATCAACTGACTGAGTCGCTCCGCCAGATTGATGGCAGGCAGATTCGACGAGCCAGTGTAGGCGGAGCAGTATGCCAGCGTGGTCATCTGGTCTGCTGCCGCTTCCGCCAGTTCGCGTCGCCCATGCCCGACGTTCACGTTCCACAGCCCGCTCAACCCGTCGATATACTCACGCCCCTCGATGTCGATTACAACCGCACCGTGCCCTTTCACCCAAATCTTTGGGGATTGATGAGCGCTAGGGTGATACAGCGGATGCAACAGGTGCGCGAGGTCGCTCTGAATGCGATCAGCGACATCGATGGCAGTCATAACTCCTCCCGTACAAGAAAAATCACAGCAGTGCATCCGGGACAATGATACCACAGGTATAACAATACGAGCAGATAATGAAGCAGGTGCATGCTTGTAGGAAACGCGACCACGTGTCGCGGGCGCTTGCGGAAAGGCGCGTTTCTTTGATCGCAACACTGGAGTACAAAGCATTGTCTGATGACATACCGTATCAAAAATGGGTAAACTACCCTGCAACCACAGGGGGAATCGCTCTTCCTCCGAGCATCCAGCAGCGGCTATACTGGACTATAAACGAAAGGAGCATTGCGATGGGTATGTTCGACTTCCTGTTCGGACGTGAGCGACATCAGCAGCGTCCACAGCCCGCAACTGGACCAACCACGCGCCTGAGCGACGAACAGGCGCTTGAGCGTTATCGCTACTTTCTGCGCACTGCGCCGCCTGATGCAATCGAGCAGGCATATGCCGATGCGTTCGCACAGTTGACGCCAGAACAGCGCGCATATGCACTGCGTGAATTGACAGCCTTGCTGCCGCCGTACGAGCGCGCCTCCATGCCGCAGCAGGACGACCCGCAGACTCTGGCGCGTCTGGCGACGCGTGCCGAACTGCGTGAGCCGGGCACAGTCGAGCGCTTGTTCAGCCGCAGCGACGCACCCGTGCCGCCACACCCAGCGCAGGCGCAAGGCGGGATGGGCTTCGGTGGTGCGTTTGCCGGAACGTTGCTAGGAGCTATGATCGGTGGCGTGATCGGCAGTATGGCGGCCCAGGCAATCCTGGAGGGGTTTGGCGCCAATGAAATGATCGGCGACGTGGGAACGGAAGACCTAAACAGCGGCTTTGAGGACTTTGGCGGCGATCTTAGCGCTGAATTCGATATGGGCGACGGTTGGTGAAATGACAGCGAGCGCGGAGTGCGTCTGCACTTCGCGCTCACCAGACCTCTTGTGCAATCAAGTCTTCATACGTCTCGCAGCGCTGGATGAGTCGCGCTTCTCCCCTACTGACCAGCACAACCGCCGGTCGGGGCGTTAGGTTGTAGGTACATGCCATACTCAGCGCATATGCGCTAGCAATCGGAACAGCCAGTATCTCGCTGGCCCCGGCGCGCGGTAGCATTAGGTCGCGGATCAAGACATCGCCGGACTCGCAGTAGCGACCGGCAATCGCCACACATTCCTCAACCGGATCATGCATCCGCTCTGCCAGCGCTGCAGTATAGCGCGCACCGTACAGTGCAGGGCGAATATTGTTCCCCATACCGCCGTCGATATGGAGAAAGCGCATATGGGGAAGTGATTTGGCTGCTACAATTGTGTAGAGCGCAACACCAGCACGCGCAATAATCGAGCGTCCTGGCTCAATCACGAGGCGCATGAGTGGCAATCTGCGGCGTTCACATCCGCGTACCAGCGAGTCGCCCAACAGCGCCGCCCAGGCATTGATGTCCGGCAGGGGTTGATCGGCAGTGTACGGGACGCCGATCCCGCCACTGGCATTTATCTCTTCGATCAACATACCAAAGCGGTCACGCAGACGTGCTGCACTATCGAGTAACACCTCAATGGCTGCTGCATAGGGTGCTACATCGAACAGTTGCGATCCCACATGAGCATGCAACCCGGTCAGACGTATGCCAGATGCTGCACGCAGTTTTTCAGCGGCGGCATCACGTGCGTCGAGTGGCAGACCAAACTTTGATGTCGCGTGACCGGTCTGGATATACGCGTGTGTTGGCAGCGATGTCAGGCGCAATGCGTAACGCAACTGGCTGCGGCAGCGCACGATGCGCAGTCATGCGCGCCAGCACGTCCAGTTCGTCCAGTTATCGACGATGATCTGTCCAATCCCGGCTGCCAGCGCCTGTTCCAGTTCGGCGCGCGTTTTGGCGTTACCGTGCATATGAATGCGCTGCGGCGAGAATCTGGCGCGCAGTGCAACGTACAGTTCGCCGCCTGAAATCACATCCAGACCCAACCTCTCATCAGCAATGATCCGTGCAATTGCGACGTTGAGCAACGCTTTGCCAGCATAATGCACTGCGGTTGTACCGCGGTAGTAATTAGCAAATGCAGTGCGACATACGCGACATGCAGTGCGGATGGTCATTTCATCGAAAAGGTAGAGTGGCGTGCCATACTGATGCGCCAGCGCTGCTGCATCGCACCCGCCAATGAACAGGCGACCGCCATGATCGACGGAAGTCGTTAGGGGTCAAAGACCTGCGTCAGGAGGCGCGGTATGATTGTGGGTCATATCTCAACGTTACTCAACACGCGCCGCACATCGTCGAGGGCGCTGCGTTCTGCCAGCAGCAACACCCGATCTCCCGGCTCCAGAATCGTTGTGCCATCCGGAACCAGGCTATCGTCACTGCGGTTGATCAGTACCACCAGCGCGCCACGCGGCAATCCAAGTTCCATAATCGCCCGCCCACATGCAGGGGAACCGGGCACAACGGTCAACTCAACCAGTTGACTGCTAGCGCTGATCTGCGGAATGAACTCTTGCGGATAGTGAAACGTCGCTTGGGGACGCGGTTGCTGCACACCAAGCCAGCGCGCAACATGCGCAATAGTGGTACCCTGGATCAACACCGAGGTCAGAACGATAAAAAAGACCAGGTTGAACACCATGCCCGCGCGATCCAGCCCTGCCAGCAGTGGGAAGGTTGCCAGCACGATCGGCGCTGCGCCGCGCAGCCCAGCCCAGGAAACCATCACTTTAGCGCGCCAGTCGTAGCGGGAGACAGCAAGCGACACAAAGACTGCTATCGGACGCGCTACAAAAACGAGAAATGCGGACATGAGCAACCCTTCGCCAATGATCGGAACGATGCGCGAGGGGTACACCAGCAAGCCCAGAACAAGGAACATGGCAATCTGCATGAGCCATGCCAGCCCGTCATAAAAACGGATGAGGCTTCGTTTATGGGCAAAATTGCAGTTGCCAAGCACGATACCGGCAAGATAGACCGCGAGAAATCCGCTGCCGTTGATCAGCGCCGTACTGCCATAGGTAAACAGCACCAACCCTAGCGCCAGCGCTGGATATAATCCTTCCAATTGCAGTTTTGCGCGATTGATGGTAATTGCCATTAACCGGCCCATCGCATACCCGGCTACGCCACCGACGGTCATCTGCAGCACAAACAGCGGCGCCAGGCTTGCCAGTGAGCGCGACGGGTCGGCTAGCACCATGGTCAGGCCAATCGTCAGAAACACCGCAATCGGATCATTGCTGCCCGACTCGAGTTCGATCAACCCCTCCAGATTATCGCGTAGATTGACATCCCGCGTGCGCATCACCGCGAATACTGCAGCAGCATCGGTTGACGAGATGATCGCCCCAAGCAGGAACCCTTCCAGGATCGAGAACTGGAGCAGCAGATGCGCAGCAATGGCTACCAGCAGTGCGCTGATCAACACCCCCAGATTCGCCAGGATCAGCCCTGTCCACAACACCGGACGGATCATCTGCCAGTCGGTGCCCAACCCGCCTGAGAACAGGATCAGTACCAGCGCCAGTACACCAACTGACTGCGCCAGCCAGGCGTCATCGAAGTAGATGCCAATCGGACCGTTAGAACCAGCAAGCATCCCGATGATCAGAAAGAGCAACGGCGCAGGCAATCCGAATTGGAGCGATGCTTTTCCAGCAATGATGCTGAGGATCAAAAGCAACGCTGCGATCGTCAGGATAAGTTCAAGCGACATTGGTGTAACCTGCCTGATTGCCTTTCTCTTGCGTTGCCAGATGAGACGCCACAGACGAATAGAAAGTAATCGTGGCGCACTGTGCAAAAGCGAAGAGTAACGCAGGATACAGCTATTGCTGCGCCTGGCAGCAACGCCAATCGTTCGTTCTCGTAGAAAAGAAGGGGACAGCAGAGCATCCTGCTGCCCGCAATAGGAGATGAAACGCGGTTACAACACCCCCGTTGCCTAATCCTGAGCTGATGGTACAGCGGGGTACCGAAAAGCAGGCATTTCTGGCTGTGCAATGCCTTTGTCTTTCGCCTGCCAGCCCGGATTTGCACCTCCGGACTTACAAGAGTTCCTTCAATACTGCCAGTGCTGCGTCGTAGTTCGGTTCTTGACCAGCAACTGGCACGTATTCAGCGTAGCGGATGATGCCATCTCTGTCTACCACGAACACTGCTCGGCTTTCGATGCGCAACTCTTTGACATACGTTCCGTAGGCAGCACCAAAACTCATATCCAGGTGATCAGACGCCATAATGACTTTATCCACTCCCTCAGCGCCGCACCAGCGCCCCAGGGCAAACGGCAGATCAGCGCTAACCGTCAGGATGTTAACCGCATCCCCGAGCGCCGCCGCTGCTTCGTTAAACCGCCGGGTCTGTTTGGAACAGACGCTGGTATCGATCGATGGAATGACGCTGATGACCAGCGGCTTGCCAGCAAACTGCTCACTGCTGATTGTTGCTTGTCCGGTCGTCAGCGTGAATGCGGGCGCCCGGTCACCCGGCTTCAGTTCAGGACCCACCAGCGTTCTCGGACCCCAGAAGTCGAAGGCGTTCGCACGTTCCATACATTCTTCCTCCTGAAATGCACGTTCGACCCGGCGACAATCCATAGATACGATGGACAATCAAAGGAACTGCCTCCGTGCACTGGATACAGTACCTTGATATGACTATCGTACAGTTGAAGATGCCGGTTACCGGTCATTATAATCGATGCAAGCAATGTTGGGCGCGGCACACGTATCGGTACAGACTCTGAAAGAGTTTCGGAAGGGGATATGATTAACTTCGTTCTCATTCTCCTGAGCATGATCATCCTGACTGCGACTGGCGTCTATGTGCTGATGCAAGACTGGCGCGCAATGACAAATCGCCTGTTCGCATTGTTTGCTCTCAGTGCCGTTCTGCTCATGTATTGCGCCGTGCTGCGCTTTACGGGAGACAATCCATGGGGAATATGGTTCGTCTACGGACTGTCAGCACCGTTACTCGCTGTATCTTCCTGGTTACTGATCTGGCTGATTCTGGCGATCTTTATTCCACACCGTTATGCACAGCTACATACGCGCCGGGCGCTCGCAGCACCTTACGTGTTGATAGCGCTGTTCCTGACGCTAGACTGGTATAGTGGTCTTGGTCTGGTCAGGCGTACAGGCGCGTTCCAGGCAGCAGGCATGCCAGACATTTTGAATGGTCCGCTCTTTGTGCCAATGATAGTATCATATGTTTTCGGCGGCTTGCTTGTTCCTCTGGCGATGTTGATCACTGTTGCCGTACATCAGCGCCGTGAGCGTGTGCCAGCAGTGTGGCTGTCAATTGGTCTGGCGCTTTCCTTTGCGGCAGGTGCATGGTTCGGTTCGGCTTCCTGGCCAGCGTTGAATTATGTTAGCATGCTCCCGCTCTATCTTGCATTTGGCTGGGTGACGTTGCGGTATCAGGTGTTTCGCCCATCGCAGGTTGCGCTGCGCACTGCCATTGAGTATCTGCCGGATGGCGTGGTGATCATTGATGCGCAGCGACAGGTTCGCTTTGCGAACCGTGCAGCGCGGCAACTGGCGCTGCTTGATGGCAATGGCAGGACGGCATTCGAAGCAGCGCTGGCGCGCGTCGGATTTCAGGACTGCACGACACCGGAGGATCGTCTCGATGGTGTGCGACGATTTCATCGTGTGGGCGAGATGGAGGCCACACTGATGGTCTCGGAAGTTGCCATAGAAGGCGATCAGGAATCCGCCAGCGTGCTGCTCCTGCGCGACGTGACAGCAGCGGAACGCCAGAGGGTAGCGCTGGCGGCATCGCACGCCGCGCTCGAAGAACGCACAGCGGCGCTGGAACGCTCGCTCGACGAGATCCGCCAGCGGGACGCGATAATCACTCGTTTGACGCTGCCGATGATCCCGTTGAGCGAAGGGGTACTGGCACTGCCGCTGATCGGCGCCTTCACCGGCGAACGCAGCCAGGCGATGGTTGCGCTGCTGCTGAACCAGATCGAGCAACAACGCGCACAGAGGGTACTGCTTGATCTGACCGGTATCACCAGTTTTGATCATTCCCTCGCAGTAGCGCTGCGCCAGGCTGCCGACGGCGCTCGCCTGATGGGGGCGCAGATCGTGCTGTGCGGCGTGCGCCCCGATATTGCTGAAAGTATCGTCCGTGAGCGATTGGAGATACCCGGCATTCAGTACTTTGCAACGATGCAAGAGGGAGTCGCTACGCTCCTGCATCAGGGTAACAGATCGTCACTGGTGCATCAATAAGATGTCGTGCACTCACTCCGCCGCAATCCACATCCGTCCCGCCGTTATCGTGCTCAGCGCCAGGTCGGTGCGGTATCATTCGCTTCCAGCGTGATCAGTACGACAGTGGTAGCAAACTCTTTGCGTTCAGTCGCTCCATGATGTGCAGCGACCAATTGCTATATCGGCTCATATGCTGAATAGTGGTGATCCGAAGCTAGCGCAGCAATTCTGCCAGCGCTGCTTTTACTGTATCGCTGCAGGCACGCACCAACCTGACCACTCCGAGCAGTGTGCTGCCAAAAAGCGCGTCACTACCACAATATCTCCCACGCCTCTGCCAGCGCTTGGCGCCCGGTTGTGCCGGATGGCTCGCCATCATCACTTATGCCCTCGATAGTGCTCGATCCATGCCCAACGACATACGCACTTGACCTTGTAGACGCAACGAGGGTGGGATCCCCTGTCAACTACTGTCACAGGTGATCCAGCGGGTGCTGACCAATCGCGCCATCGTGATCCTGTCGTTCGCTCAGGAGAATGTCGCCGATACGCCGTACTTCCTGCTCAACGAAATCCTGACCCGCCTGCGTCAGGTGATCCATCGCTCTTTCCAGGACGGACGAACCTCAAATGCGCTGGTGCTGCTCGATGAAGCGCATCTGTTCGCCGGTGAACATGCTGACGACACCAGTGACGGCGCGCGCACCCGTTCGCTGCTGGCGCAGAGCATTCGAATGACCGGCAAGTATGGCGTCGGCTGGATGTTCATTACCCAGACGCTGCACGATTTTGACAAGACGATCCTGCGGCAGTTGCAGGTGAAGATTTTTGGGCATGGGTTCAAACTCGGCGCTGACCGCGAGTATGTCGAAACTGAACTGGGCAAAGAGGAGTTTGCACGCTACTGTTCCCTCCCCGATCCAAAGTCGCTTCCTCAAAGTGGCGGCGGTACTGGCAGAACCGATGAAGCACGGGTTGACCACGCGCAGTTCAACGTGCGTAGCGCTGGCAGGTCTCAGGCAGAGTACAGATCAGTCGGTCATCCGAACAGATGTTTCTCCTTGCAATTGTTGACCAAAATCGGTGCTGGTCGCTTATCATATTTGACTTCACTGCCAGAACGCATAGCAGAGACGCAAAGAGCGCAGAGGCTTCCGTGCCCTTACGAATGCGGACAGGCTGAGGTAACTCCAGATCTGGCAGCGCATAGCATAAGATGCGTAGATATGCAGTGGTTCTCGATCCGGCGATATAGCATGGCGGGCCGATGGTATAATGCCGGGCATGGCAAACGTTCCGGTTGAACCGCGTGTTGCTGCGCAAACGCAGCGTTATCGACCACGCCTGCTACGGTATGCACCTGGAGCGCTGGCACTGACGCTGTTCCTGACGCTGGCGCTGGGGCACGGTATTCTCGGCGCTGCTGCAGCGCCAGTGCAGGGTGTGCTGGCGCTGGCGTTGCTCGGGTCGATCCTTGCGCATCCGCAGGTGATGGCGCGGGTGCGCGTGACGCGCACTGCAGTGACTCTGGTCGGCATTCTTGCACTGGCGCTGGGATTGCGGGTCTGGGGATTGCGCTTCGGATTGCCCTACTTCGAGCACCCCGATGAATGGGCAGTTGCCGACGAGGCGCTGCGGATGTTGCGCACGGGTGAGTACACCCCCTTTTCGTACACCTACCCGACACTCTATGTCTACATGCAGGTTGGTGTGGCTGCCCTCCACTTTCTCTGGGGCGCTGGCGCCGGTCTCTACCGCACCCCTGCCGACATCGATCCAGTGCAGTTTTATGTCTGGGCGCGCGCATTGACCGCCCTGCTTGGCACGGGTGCCGTCGCGCTGACGTTCCTGGCAGGACGCTCCCTCTACGGGTGCACAGTTGGATTGCTGGCAGCTGCGCTCATCACAGTCATGCCAGCAGTTGCTGGCGATGCGCACTATGTGACGACCGATACGCCAGCAATGTTTTTCACTCTGCTGGCATTCCTGGCTATCGCGCAGATCGGTACTGCCCCGGAGCACAGCGAGCGTCAGAAGACGCTCTGGTCTACACTGGCGCTAACGTTCGTCGCCGGGTTTGGCGTCGGCATTGCTACGGCGACCAAGTGGAATGCTGGCACACTCGTGATCGCGCTGCTGGCGGCGATTGTGCTGGCTGCGTATCGTCGCACGTCTGACGCTCAACTTTCAACGCTCAACGCTCAACCTTCGAAGTCCAGCGTTCAATGTTCTATGCTTAGCTATCTCCTCGCTGCTCTCGCTGGCATCCTGGTGGGTTTTACACTCGGCGTTCCGTTCTGGCTGCGCGATCTGCCACGCATTCTTACCGATCTCGCCGGGATTATCAGACATTACCGCCTCGACGGGCATCCGGGTGCCGAGTCGGACCGACCAGCGCTGTTCTACTGGTGGGCGTTGACCCGTGAAGGGACGCTGCTGGCGTGGGCATGTCTGGGAGGGGTAGCGCTGGCTTTCCTGCGCCGCAAATCGGCTGATATTCTTGTTCTGGCGGTTGTCGTTCCTGCAGTGCTACAACTGACTGGGGTGAAAGTCGTGTTCTTCCGCAACGCGATGCCGATACTGCCATTCCTGTGCATTCTTGCCGCAGCGCTGGTCGTTGCTATTATTGATCAGTTGACAACTGCGAAGCGGGATGCGGGAATGCAACCCGAACGTAGGAAAGCACCAACGCCAGTTGCATTCGTTCGGCGGTTGATCGGCAACCGCACTGCACTGTTGCTGGCAGTCGCTGCGCTTCTGATGGCTGAGCCGCTAGCGCAGGCGATCCACGACGAAACGCTGCGTTCCCGTCCGACGACGCGTATTCTGGCGGGGGAATGGCTGGAGGCACGTACAACGGATGGTGAGCGAGTCTGGCTGGAGGATAATACCCTCATCCTTTCGCCGCGTTTGCGCGCTGTTGGCGGCGAGCCTGCCATCCGGCACGAACTCGCCTGGTACCGCGAGCAGGGCATTCGGTTTGTGGTAGTGCACCTTGACCGTGACACGGGCGCGGCGGCGCTGAATGCCTTTGGCGAACCAGCGGCGCGCTTTCTGCGCGCTGGTAAGCGGCACGGACCTGAACTAGCGATCTTCGATACTGGCGCGCCCGATGTGGCAACCGAGCCACGCACACCTTCAGGAGCAACGCTTGGCGCTGGCGCCATTGTGCTTGATGGATATCGCCATCCGGGAAGAGTTCAGGCGGGTAAGACACTCACGCTAGCACTGTTCTGGCGGGCGACGCGCTCGCTCCCGCTGGATTACACCGTGTATGTGCACCTCGTCGATGCAGCGGGAAGCAAAGTTGCGCAGCGCGATGTGCCGCCGCTCGAAGGGCGTCGCCCCACCAGCGCATGGCAGCCGGGAGACCTGGTGCGCGATGATCAGGACCTTTTTGTTCCTGAAACGGTCGCGCCGGGAACCTACCGCCTGCTAGTGGGCATGTACGATGCCGCGACAATGACGCCGATCAATGATGCTGGACCGATTGATCTGGGGGTGGTGACCGTGACACGTTGAACGTTGGACGCTGGACAGCGAAGCTCAACTGACCACAATCTTGAAGTCGTTCGACGGGTGCCCCAGCGCTTCCAGCAACTGCGCGATAATCCATCGCACTGATCGTGCGCTCTGATTGGTCTCAATCCACAATGTAGTGCCCGGAATGGGTGCCGGGGAGATCATACCATCCGGGCTGTCAGCAATGTGCTACCGTGTGCGTCCTTTGATAGTGGTCGCAACCATTGCGAATTCGTGAAGTCGCTGGTGGTGATAATAATACCCTGCTGATGCACCTGCAGTGAACCGCGCAACTGGGTGACGACCTCCACGTTTACGTTTTTCTTCCAGCGCTTTACCTGCACCGCAGCGCTCACCTCGGTCAGCCCGGCTGCGCGGTAGATGCCCACGACGTCAACGCCGCCATCGTTGCGGTACGGGGTGATTTGAACCGTACTCTCATCAAAGCCCATACGGATCAGCAACTCGCGGATCAGCGCCTCGAACCGGTCTGGCGGCATGTTCATGACCATTTTGCGCAATTGTTTTCGCGTGTCTGTATTGATGTCGGACACATGGGCATATCCATTTGTTTTGTTATTCTCCCTATCTCCGCACCAGATCCGTCGCCACGGGAAGGGTGAAGTAGAAGGTGCTACCCTTGTTGAGTTTACTCTCTGCCCAGATGCGACCGCCATGCAGTTCCACCAGGGCTTTGGCAATCGAAAGACCAAGACCGGTGCCGCCGATGCGGCGCGTATTGCCGTTGTCAACGCGGTAGAAGCGCTCCCAAATGCGCGGCAGGTCCTCCGGAGCGATACCAATTCCCTGGTCGCTTACCGCAATGCGCACAAACTTCCCGCGTGGGTGGTCGGGCGGGAGTTCAACGTTATCGGAGATTGAGAGGCGGATTTCGCCACCATTTGGTGAGTACTTGACTGCATTCGTGATCAGATTCACCAACACCTGCCGGACCTTGTCGCGATCAGCATAGACGGGCGGCAGATGCGGCGGAATGTCGATCAGCATCGTGTGTTTGCCGCTGATCTGATTGTTGAGTTGCGCTGTCAGGTCGCTCACAATCTGGCGCAGTGACACTGCCCACTGATTGAGGCGCACATTCCCGGCTTCCAGCCGCGTCACCCCAAGCAAGTCTTCAACGATCTGATAGAGATGGTTCGCTTCATTGTATACGGTCTGCACAAATTCGCGCCGTTCAGCAGGACTGAACTCACGCGCCAGCAGCAATTCGGTGTATCCCATGATCGAGGTTAGTGGCGTGCGCAGTTCGTGCGAGATGATTGAGAGGAACTCACTCTTCAGGCGATCGGCTTCGCGTTCGCGCGTCACATCGCTGACGATCCACAATCGACCAGTCAGCGAACCGAAGCTATCGCGCGTTGGCACCGAGAGGAGCATTAACTCCTGATGCGGGCTGGTCAACTGTACCAGCAACGATTGCACTTCAGTCGGGGCGCGTTGACCTTCGGCGCACATTCTGGTCAGCGTAAGCGGGTCGCGCAGCCGCGGCAGCAACAGTGGCACCAGATCAAGCGGCACGTAGAACGGATCGCGTATTGATCCGGGCGGCAACCCCCAGATCGTCAGCCATGCCGAGTTGTGGCGCAGCACGCGCCCCTGCTGATCCATCAACGCCAGCCCGCTGGGAATGCTGGAGAAGACCTGACCCAGGTGCGTGCTGGTTTCGAGCAACTGCTGATAGTGCAGCGCGCGACGGAGCGGATTGACGGCCAGGTCGCACAACGCCTTGACGAACGCCACTTCGCTCTCGCCGAACGCGGTTGAGCGCGGGCTATCGAGGATCAGCACCGCAAGCGGTTGATCGGTGCCGATTGGCATTGCCAGTTCCGCGCGCACTTCAGGATTGAGTGCCTGATAATCCGGATCGTGGGAAACATCACGCAGGAGGATCGCGCGCCCGGTGCGCGCGACCTTTCCCGCAACGCCAACGCTCCAGTTCCAGCGACGCCGCGTTTCACCGAAAGCGTCGCGGCTGAGTGGGTTGGCGCCGTACCCTTCGTATGCCTGAAGCGTCACTTCACCGCGCTCATGGTCAACTACACCGATGGCGCCAGCTTCGGCGCCAGTTGCATCGAGCGCCCAGCGCAACAGGAAGGTCAAGAGTTCACCCAGGTCGAGCGGCGCTTCAAGTTCAGCGCGCAGAGCATCGAGTACACGCTGCTGGCGCATCGTTAGGATTGGCGCATCAACATTTGCGCCGCTGCTGGACGCGATCGCAGCTGCCATGAGCGGCGTCAGCGCATCGATCAGCGCCTGTTCCTCGTCGCCGATGACCATCTGATGGTCGCCGCGCAGTTCCAGCACCCCCCATAGACGCCGGTTCCAGATGATCGGCGCGCCATAGTGAAGCGCCGGGTTATCGGCAGCATCCACAACACGACGACAGGGGGCGCCACAGGCAATAACCTCGTGCAACAGATCATCGTGCCACGGGAGACTCCAGCCGTTCGGCGCATACCACTGATCGCCGGTTGACACCGTGATCGGTTCATGCTGCCACCAGGTCACACGTCCATCGTGAAAGCGAATGACAGTGCGCAGCAGTTCAAATACACCGGGCAATCGCATCTCAAGCGCCTGATCGCTGGCGAGCAGGCGTGAAGCGTGCAGAATGATTGGAAGCGTCGCCGATGTGGAAGAGAGCGCGTACATGGTCTCGCCCTATCTGTTTGAGTTATTTTAGCGCCCTAATGCGGCCTGTCAACAGTTGGTACACACGGTATTCGGCTTGACATACCCATATTAGCGTGTTACCATTCCGCATAATCGTTGATGTAGCGTTAATCTGGTGTATCCAGGCGCACAGGATGACCGTCTGCGCTCGTTGTGTATTCCTTGTCAGCAAGGAGTCGCCGCGCTCTTCCAGTAGATTCGGGGTGGGCGTAACCTGGCAGTATCACTGCGTGCCTATCTCTAGATACATACCGTTCGCACCGATATCCGGTGCGAGCCCCTGATAATACGGATAGCATATCAACAAGGAGGTCGCCTATCGCACAAACCTGTTTATCGTTTTCAGATTCCTTTACGGACTTCAATGAGAGATATCCTCTGGTCTGGAAGACCTGAGAAAGGAGCTTCATTCCATGAAGATTCTCGACAGGAAAATCGCGCTCATTCTCATGCTCGCGCTGGTTGTGCCAATCATAGCAGCCTGTGGCACCCCTGCGGCGCAACAACCGATCCGCGAGACGGTAGTTGTGACCGCAGAACCTATTAGGGAGACAGTCGTCGTGCGCGAGACAGTCGTGGTTGAGGGCCCGACCGCTGCTCCGTCAGGGGCTTTCACCACACCGCACCCGATCCTCAGCGATGTGCGGGTGCGCCAGGCAATTGCGTACTGCACCAACCGCCCCGAGTTGATCCAGTCGGTTTACAGTTACCTGACGCCAGAGCAGCAGCAAGCGTTGCTGATGGATACCAACCTGCCGAAGACGCACTGGGCGGCTGCCAGTGAAGCAGACGGCATTGTGGTCTATCCGTTCGATCCGGAAAAGGGCAAGGCGCTGCTCGAAGAGGCGGGCTGGAAACTGCCCGAAGGTCAGCGTGTGCGCGCGAAGGATGGGGTGCCGCTGGCGCTCGAGTTCACCACTACCAATGCGCAGTTCCGCATCACCTGGGCAACTGTGCTGGAGAAGCAACTGCTCGATAACTGCGGCATCCAGATCATCCGCAAACATGCGCCGGGTTCCTGGTGGTTCGGTAGCGCCTCCGGTCTGCGTCGGCGCGACTTTGAACTTGGCGCATTCGCCTGGGTTGGTGAAGCCGATCCCCGTGGTCGCGACCTGTATGCCTGTGACCAGATTCCGCTGCCGGACAACAATTGGGAAGGCCAGAACTATATGGGCTGGTGCAACGAGACCGCCAGCAAGGCGATCGTCGCAGCCAACAATACGCTGAACCGTGAGGAGCGCATTAAGCACTACAAGACATTCCAGGTCGAGTTCACTAAGGACATGGTCAGCCTGCCGCTGTTCCAGCGCCTCGAAGCGTATGCCTGGAACAAGGCGTTGAGGGGTCTCAAGCCCGACCCGACCGAGTATATCACCGCGAATGCGTATCAGTGGGAGCGCGCCGATGGCGGCGACACCATTATCCTGGGCTTCACTCAGGAGCCAGCTTCGATGTTCACGCTGGTCGAGAGCGCGGCAGTGCAGCGCCAGGCGGCGCAACTGGTCGGGGGTGTGCTGACGACCCAGTATAGCTACGACTTCCAGCCGGTGCTGCAGGATGGTCTCTCGACGATCGAGGCTGGCAAGGCAAAGAATGAGGTCGTCGAAGTCAAAGAAGGTGATAAGGTCTGGGACGCGACGGGCGCTGCTGTTGAACTCAAGCCGGGCGTCGAGATTGTCAACGCTGACGGCGAGACGATCAAGTACGAGGGCGGCACGGTCAAGATGAAGCAATTGACCGTCACCTATGATCTGATCAAGGGCATCAAGTGGTCGGACGGTGAACCGCTAAAGAAGGCTGACCTTGAACTGAGTGTCAAGATCGCGTGCGATCCTGAGTCGGGCAATGTGAGCCTCACTTTCTGCCAGTCGCACGATAATCTTAATGGTGTTACCTTTAACAGCGACACCAGCTACACCATCAAGTTCCTGCCGGGCGTGCAGTGGCCAATTTACTTCACCGCTCTCTACGGCGGCTACCCCTCGCATGTGACCGTTTCGGACGGGCGGAAACTGGCGGATGTGCCGGCGAAAGAGTGGGCAACTCTACCGGAAGTCGCCGAAATTCCGCTGGGGTACGGACCATACATTCTGAAGGAGTGGAAGAAGGGCGAGTTCATGAAGTTCGAGGCGAACCCGAACTTCGTGCTCGGCGCGCCGAAGGTCAAGAATGTCATCATCCAGTTCTACGCCGACACCAATGCGGCAGTAGCAGCGCTGCTGACCGGTGAGGTCGACATTCTTGAGAAGGCGACGCTCGGCGCCGGTCCGGAGGTGGAAACGGTGCTCAAGGCGGCGGCAGAGGGCAAGATCGAAGCCAAGACCGACGCCAGCCCGACCTGGGAGCACATGGATATGAACCTGTTCATCCGGTAAACCGGTAGGGGCAAAAAGGCGCGTGCGGGGTTTGTCCCTGCACGCGCATTCATATATAATTGAACGTTAACCGGCTCAGCGCATTCGTATGGGAAATGTGGCATGACGACGTATCTGATCCGCCGCCTGATCCAAATGGTTGTTGTGACCATTCTTTCGGCAATGCTCGGCTATTCGTTGCTGTACCTTGCGCCAGGCGGGCCGTTGTTGTTTTTGCAGCAGATGCAGAATACCGGGCAGCGCCGGGTGACCGAAGAAGATATTGCGCGCCTGAAAGCTCGCTATGAACTTGATCTCTATCTCCCCATCCGCTTTACTCGCTGGTTGATCGGCTTCCCTGCCGGTCCTGTACAGATCGGCGGGATGAATCTGATCTCGCCGGACACAGTCGTCGGGTGTGCGATCCCCGGTCAGGTGCGCCTGCGCTACCCCGATGGCACGGTTGAGATCATCGAGGAAGGGTGCGTCCGGGTGGTAACACTGGCGAATCTGGCGGAGCGCCGCACGAGTCGTGGCATTCTGTTCGGCGATTTTGGGCTATCGCAACAGATTGCGCGTGATCGTCCGGTTAGCGATCTGCTGATGAGTCGCCTGCCGTATACGCTGCAGTTGATGGGTGTTTCGACATTGCTGGCAATTCTGATCGGTGTGCCGGTGGGCATCTATTCGGCAGTGCATCAGTACTCACGCTTCGACTATGCGATGACTGGCATTACCTTCGTCGGGTCGTCGCTGCCGACGCTGTTTATGGGGGTTATGGCGATCCTGGTCTTCTCGGTGCTGGCGAAGGAAGCCGGGTTGCCCTACCTGCCGTCGGGCGGTGCACAGGGTATTCGCAACTACGATGTTCCATGGATCGGGACGGTGCAGGCCGGTTCGGCGCTTGATCGCACCTTGCGCTTCATTATGCCGTGTGCGGTGTTGACGTTCTTCAATATCGCAGGGTGGAGCCGCTTCATTCGTGCCAGTATGCTCGAAGTGCTGCGGCAGGATTATGTGCGCACAGCACGCGCGAAAGGCGTGCGCGAGCGGGCAGTGATTACCAAGCACGCGCTACGCAATGCGTTGATCCCGTTCGTGACCCTACTCGCAGGGGTGCTGCCAACGCTGGTTGCTGGCGCAGCCATTACCGAATCGGTGTTCAACTGGCCCGGTATGGGGCGGTTACTGGTCGATGCGCTTGGACGCAGCGATTACACAGTGGCGATGGCGATCCTGTTTATCAGTACCGTTCTGGTGTTGATTGGGTATCTCATTTCCGACATCCTGTATACAATTGTCGATCCGCGCATCCGGCTCACGTGAGGAGCAGAACGTACAATGGCCACGACAACATCGGCGCCCGCAGCGTCTGGCGCTCTTGACAGGTTGCAAACGCGCTCTGAAGGGCAGTGGGTGGTTGTTTTCCGCCGATTTCGTCGGCACCGCCTGGCAATGGTCAGTCTTGCGATCTTGATCCTGATCTTTACCGCTTCGATCCTGGCGCCCTGGATTGCCCCCTTCCCGCGTGACGAAATCGGCCTGAACCGTACCCGCCTCCCGCCAATGAGCGTTGATCCGGTCACGGGTCAACTCCATATTCTTGGCACCGACCACCTGGGGCGCGATTTCTTCACTCGCGTGATCTATGCGGCTCGGGTGTCGCTGATGGTGGCGATTTCAGTAACGATGCTGGTGGCGATCATCGGTACAACCCTCGGCTTGCTGGCAGGGTTCTTCGGCAGTTGGGTCGATAATACCATCAGCCGTATTATGGAGTTTGTCGCAACGATCCCTGACCTGCCGATCCTGCTGATCCTTAGTGCGATCATGATTCAGAATGCCGACCTGATCGTTCTACCGTCCTGGATCATCGGTCCGATCGCCTGGATCATGGCGGCTCCCAACCGCGAGGCAACCCAGGTGGCGTTACTGATCCTGGTGCTCGCATCGCTCGGTTGGGTCGGTGTGGCGCGTTTGATGCGCGGGATGGTGCTTCAGGTGCGCGAAATGCAGTATATCGAGTCGGCACGCGCACTCGGCGGATCGAATATGTGGATTCTGCTCAAGCATGTCTTTCCGAACGCCTTCCCACCTCTGATCGTGGCATTTACGCTCGGTCTCAACGGCGCACTGGTGAGCGAGGTAGCGATCAGTTTCCTCGGTTTCGGCGTGCAGGACCCGACACCAACGTGGGGGAATATGATGGGGTTTGCAACCAGTTATATGTTCAACCATCCGTGGATGCCGCTCATCCCTGGTCTGCCGATCTTTCTCTGTTCGCTGGCGTTCAACTTTATTGGTGATGGATTGCGCGACGCTCTCGATCCGCGCTTGAAACTGTAACAAGAAGTAAGAGAAACGTGACGACTTCATCTGTTCCTGCACCGGCAGCAACTCTGCGCAAAAAATCTGCAAACGGCGACGTTCTCCTCGAAGTGCGAGGGTTGAAAACCTACTTCTTTACCGAAGCTGGTGTAGTGCGCGCAGTTGATGGAATTGACCTGACAGTACGCCGTGGCGAGGCGCTTGGCATCGTCGGGGAAAGCGGTTGTGGCAAAAGTGTCACGTCGCTCTCGATCTTGCGTCTGATCCAGGACCCGCCAGGGAAGATTGTCGAAGGGCAGATTATCTTCGACGGCACTGATATCCTCGCGCTGAGTGAAGAGGATATGCGCCATATCCGTGGCAACCGCATCTCAATGATCTTTCAGCAACCCACCACCTGCCTCAATCCGGTCTTCAAGGTGGGGGATCAACTTATCGAGGCGCTGGAGATCCACCAGGGATTGCGGGGCGAAGAGGCACGTCGGCGTGCTATCGAACTCTTCTCGCTAGTGGGGCTGCCTGACCCGGAACGGCGCATCAACCAGTATCCGCATGAACTGTCCGGCGGGCAGGCACAACGGGTAATGATTGCGATAGCGCTGGCGTGCAACCCGGAACTGCTGATCGCCGATGAGCCGACGACGGCACTCGATGTGACGATCCAGGCACAGATCCTCGATCTAATGCGTGAACTGCGCGAGAAGATCAATACCTCAATTATTCTGATCACCCACGATATGGGAGTGGTCGCCGAAATGGTGGATTCGGTCGCCGTGATGTATGCCGGGCAGGTGGTTGAATATGCCAATGTGTATAGCATTTTCGCCGAACCGAAACATCCCTATACCCAAGGATTACTGGCGTCAATCCCGGTGTTGGGTGAGATCGTCGATGAACTGGTGACAATTCCCGGAACTGTACCGAGCCTGATCAATCCGCCTACCGGATGCCGCTTCGCTGACCGCTGCACCAGACGGTTCGCGCGCTGCGATGAACCGCCACCGATGTTCAACCTGGAAGATGGGCGGCAGGTGCGGTGCTGGCTGTATACTCCCGATGCTTGAACTTCCTGATCAATCAATGGATGTTCTATGACAATGGCAGGGCAACGCAGTGTGTCGAACGATACGCTGCTAGAAGTCAATAATCTGGTCAAGTATTTCCCGATCAAAGGTGGTATTCTGCGCCGTACTGTCGCAGTCGTCAAGGCTGTCGACGGCGTCAGTTTCACCCTCAAACGCGGCGAAACCCTGGGTCTGGTCGGCGAGAGCGGGTGCGGCAAAACCACGACTGGACGCACGATCCTGCGGCTGGAGAAGGCAACCAGTGGTGAAGTGATCTTCGATGGCAAGGATGTGCTTGCTGCCTCCGGCAGTCAGTTGAAGGCTCTGCGCCGCGATATGCAGATCGTCTTCCAGGACCCGTATGCTTCCCTTGATCCGCGGATGACGATCGGCGAGAGTGTGGCGGAAGGGTTGACGATCCACGGAATCGGTAGCAAAGCCGAGCGTATCGAGCGTGTGCGTGAGGTGCTGTCGAAGGTCGGCCTGCATCCCAGCCATATGGAACGTTTTCCGCACGAATTTTCCGGCGGTCAGCGCCAGCGGATTGGGATTGCACGTGCACTGGTGATGAATCCAAAACTAATCGTGTGTGATGAACCGGTGTCGGCGCTCGATGTGTCGATCCAGGCGCAGGTGCTCAACCTGTTGCGCAATTTGCAGCAGGAGTTCGGTCTCACCTACCTCTTCATCGCGCACAATCTCAGCGTTGTTGAGCATATCAGCAATCGGGTCGGTGTGATGTACCTGGGGAAGATGGTCGAACTGGCGGAGCGGATGGAACTCTTTCGCCATCCGCTCCATCCGTACACCAAGGCGCTGATTTCCGCCATTCCGATCCCAAACCCTGCCATCCGGCGTGAGCGGATCATTCTTCAGGGGGATGTACCAAGTCCGATCAACCCGCCAAAGGGGTGCCGCTTTCATCCACGCTGCTGGATGGCGCGCGACATATGTCGCGAAGTTGAACCGGTATTTGAGGAAAAAGCGCCCGGTCACTGGTCAGCCTGCCATTTTGCATATGAGGTTTCACCATAAAGGAGAGTGACTATGTCGCAACCGCTGCTCGTCGTTAAGAACCTCGAGACTCATTTCAAGACCCAGGACGGGATTGTTAAAGCTGTCAATAATGTTTCGTTCCACGTCGATCGCGGTGAAACTCTCGGCATTGTCGGCGAGAGCGGTTCGGGGAAGAGCGTCACGTCCCTCTCCATTATGCGCCTTATTCCCAATCCGCCAGGCAAGATCGTCGGCGGGCAGATCATCTTTGACGGCCACAACCTGCTCGATTACACTGAAGAAGAAATGCGCCACATTCGCGGTAACCGGATTGCCATGATTTTTCAGGACCCAATGACCTCGCTCAATCCGGTATTGACCATTGGGCGCCAGATCACCGAATCGCTTGAACTGCATATGAAACTATCGCCTAAAGAGGCGCGCAACCGGGCAATCGAACTTTTACAGATGGTCGGTATTCCGGGTGCTGCGCGGCGTATCGATGATTATCCGCATCAGTTCTCTGGCGGGATGCGTCAGCGCGTGATGATCGCAATGGCGCTGTCGTGCAACCCGGAGTTGCTGATCGCCGATGAGCCGACAACCGCGCTTGATGTGACGATCCAGGCGCAGATCCTTGAACTTATCCAGCGGTTGCAGCACGAACTCGGCACAGCAGTGATCATCATCACCCATGACCTTGGCGTCGTTGCCGGGATGGCAGACCGGGTGATTGTGATGTATGCCGGTCGGGTGGTGGAGGAAGGACCTACCGAGGAGATCTTTGCCCGTCCCCGCATGCCGTATACGATTGGTTTGCTGCGTTCAATTCCGCGCCTCGATGCGGAAGAAGGGCGAACGTTGACCCCTATTCGCGGGTTGCCGCCCGACCTGATCAACCTGCCGCAGATCTGCCCCTTCAGTCCGCGCTGCGACTATTTCATCCCTGGCGCATGCGATCAGCAGGTTCCGCCGTTGCGCGAGGTGGTCCCAGGTCATAAGGCTGCCTGTCTGTTCGATATTACGCTCGAAACACCGCTTCCCACAACCAGTGGCCAGGTGCCAGTATAGCGATGCGATAATAAGCAGGTAGAGGGTGGGAGATATGAGCGCCACGTCGACCGATCTGATCCAGGTGCGGAACCTGAAAATGTACTTCCCTGTAACGAAGGGAACAATTATCAAACGTACTGTTGGCTATGTCAAAGCCGTCGATGGTGTAACATTCTCAATCAGGCGGGGCGAGACACTGGGGCTGGTGGGAGAGAGCGGGTGCGGAAAATCCACTACTGGTCGCGCCATTCTGCAGCTCTACAGGCCAACTGCTGGCGAGGTGCTGTTCCAGGGAACCGATCTGACCCGCCTGCACGGGGAAGAGTTACGCCGGATGCGACGCAAGGTGCAGATGATCTTTCAGGATCCGTATGCGTCGCTTAATCCACGCATGACGGTGGGAGACATTATTGGTGAGCCGATTGCAGTCCATAATCTGCGTCAGGGGAAGGCAGCTATCCGTGAGCGTGTGCAGGAACTGCTTGAACTTGTCGGTCTTAACCCCTACTTTATCAATCGCTATCCCCACGAGTTCTCTGGCGGTCAGCGTCAGCGCATTGGCATTGCACGTGCACTCGCGGTCGAACCGGAGTTTGTTGTGTGTGATGAGCCGGTTTCGGCGCTCGACGTCTCGATCCAGGCGCAGGTGCTCAATCTGCTCGAAGACCTGCAACATCGCCTTGGGTTGACCTACCTATTCATTGCGCACGGTCTGGCAGTCGTCAGGCATATCAGCGACCGCGTGGCAGTGATGTATCTAGGGAAGGTAGTTGAACTGGCGGAGGGAAAGAAACTCTACTCCATGCCGATGCACCCCTACACTCAGGCGCTCCTGTCAGCAGCGCCGATTCCTGATCCAACTATCGAGCGCAAACGGCAACGCATCATCCTGGAGGGTGACGTGCCTAGTCCATTCAATCCACCGCCGGGTTGCCATTTCCATACCCGCTGCCCGATCGCCATCGAACGCTGCAAAGTCGAAGAGCCGCCCTTCCGGGATTATGGCGACGGGCATTTCGTCGCCTGCTGGCGCGCGCCTGAGTCGATCGAGTTGATGGAGCGGTACGCAGCACGCCCGAACAATGGCGCGCGCTCCATTGCGCCGCAGGCAGGCGCATAACTGACCCTACCGCAACAACGTACCGCTGGGACGCTGAGTGCGCAGCGTTTTCCCTGGTTCTGGCTGTGGGGTTAATCTTTTGAATAGCCGATAGGCGATAGGCGCCAGGCGTGCTTGCCATGGGGCTAATGGAGATTGAGCATTAAATCCGCTATACCGAACGAGCCGTGGGGCTAAAGCTCTTAGCTTTACGAGGCGAAGCCTGCCTGCGTGAGACAGAATCGTGCGCCCTACTCCAGTAGCGGGAGAGACGCCCTCTCAGGTGCGCGCGCCTCCGGCGCGCCACACCGACAGAGACGCTTCAGCGCCGCAGGGGCTTCCACGCGCTCAGGGAGAGCTGATCGAAGATTGCGAATTCAGTATGCGCACTAGCCGTCGGGCTCAAGCACTCAGCTACCCAGGGCGAAGCCTGCCTGCGCGGGCTAGAGCAGTATCATTACTCAAAGACCATCAGCCCGCACCCTCTCTCGTTTCAGGCATCAGGACGCCCAAAATCCCTCTTCTCCCACAAGGGGAGAAGAGGGCAAGGGGACAAGGGGCAAAAGCGCACTGGAATGCAGAAAATCACTCATCCTGTGCCGCGCTGGAATGGACAAACGCACTGGAACGCAGTATCATAACAATTGGCTGGGGCGAGGCGCTGATTCTTTTCTTCATACCAGCATTCCTCCTAGCGCTGGCGTTTCGCAGCGGTTATGTATGCGGGAGGCTGAGGCGCTCAGGCACGTCACGCAAAAAGGACCAAACCAGCCTGACAGATGATGTCCAATCAGGGCGATATGCAAAGGAATCAGCATTCCCAACCTAACATCACGTGAGTTTCGCAATTGGAGATTATATGAGGCGAATCGCTTCCCAACGCAGGTCGTTTTTGAGTTCAGTTCCGAAGAAACGTGGCAGGCGGATATCTCCAAAAAACCGGCCAGATATGCAGAGAGTTCGCGAGTACATTGCCTATGACCCGAACGATCCTCCATACTGGCCCGCTGCAATGGGTCGGCTGCGCGTCTGGCGCTGCACAGGAGACCGCGTCGTCGAAGGCAATGCCGATGCGTAGGGGCATGTCTGGAGCAATAAGCTGGAATGCTGGCTCGTACCCAACGGCGCTCTGCTCCGCCTCATGCCACTCGATGGTCGGATTGCACCGACGGAGGCAGAAGCCGAACGCCTTGATCGTGAAGCAGCCCGGGCAAAACTGCGTGAACTTGGGGTTAAGATGCCTGGCAAGAATAGATAGGTGAAAAATCTCTGTATGCGAAATATGGGTCACATCGATACCACTTGCGAGCGCCTTGTCGATCTGAGCGTTCAGTTCCGCAGCAACCGCACCATGGCAGTCGTGCGGTGGAAGTACCCCTTCTCGTCCAGCAACCCCGATGCCGGTTCGCGTGTCCTGAGCAGACTCTGGCAACAGGCACCCCATTCGCAGGTAGGCGTGGCATGGACGCCAATATCAACAGCGGGGTCGGCTTGGGCACACGCGACGACTGCTGGAAAGCGGGAGCAGGGAATCACCGCTGCCGCTGACGAAACCAGCACGAAAAGTTCTGCGATGGCAGGATGGTCGCCTGGCACATGCTGAGATCGTCGGCGTGGATGATGATCACCCGCTCTTCGGGACGGAAGCCGAGGTGCGCCAGGATTGGGTTCATGGGAGTACTCTGGTGTTACGGCGATAATCGTTCGACGATCCATCCGTCATTGGTACGTCGGTAGCGCAGACGATCATGAAGGCGGTTGGGGCGTCCCTGCCAGAACTCGATCATATCAGGAATGACCCGGAACCCGCCCCAGTACGGCGGGCGCGGGATGTCGCGGTTGGCGTAGAGCGCCTCCAGTTCGGCGACACGCTGTTCCAGTTCGGCGCGACTGCTGATGACCGTACTCTGGCGCGATGCCCATGCGCCAATGCGATTGCCATTCGGTCGTGAGACGAAATAGGCGTCGGATTCCTCCGGCGAGACCCGCTCGACGCGCCCCTCGATGCGCACCTGGCGCTCTAGTTCGGGCCAGTAGAATACAAGCGCCGCCCACGGGTTCGCTGTCAGTTCGACTCCCTTCCGGCTCTCATAGTTGGTGAAAAAGACGAATCCGCCAGCATCCACCCCCTTGAGCAACACCATGCGCGCTGATGGTTTGCCATCCAGGGTGGCGGTTGCCAGGGTCATGGCATTCGGTTCGATCAACCCGGCGTTGAGCGCCTGATCGAACCAGTGCTGAAACTGTTTCAGCGGGTCGGGGTCGATATCGGATTCGCTCAACCCGTGCAGCGTGTACTCTTTCCGCAGATCAGCGAGAGACATACGTCGTGCTCCTTTTTCCAGCTAACAGCCGCGCTTCAGAGAGCGTATGCCAGATGACGAGCCAAAGCCCTGCGGGCTGAGTCAATCCAGCACGCTCCACATTTCCCCCTTCTCCCCCTGTAGGAGAAGAGGGCAAAGGGAGATCGCACAGGGGTAGATTTTTTGGCAAGCCCCTGCGTGCCATCTCCTGTTTCAGCCATCAGGACGCCCAAACTCCCCTTCTCCCCTTGTGGGAGAAGGGGGTTGGGGGGATGAGGGGGCGAATCCCTCATCGTATTGCACGCGTATAGACTGCCAGTGTTTCTTCAGCAGCGCGCTGCCAGGAGAACGTTGCAGCACGCTGGCGTCCAGCGTCGCTCAACGCCGCGCGCAGTGTTGGATCTGTCAGGACGCAGTCAATTGCCGCCGCGAGCGCCCCTGGATCGTTAGGATCGATCAGCAGTGCTGCATTCCCAACAACCTCTGGTAGACTTCCAGCGCGGCTACAGATTACCGCCGTACCGCACGCCATCGCTTCCAGTGGCGGCAGGCCGAACCCTTCGTAGCGCGACGGATAGACAAAGAGCAGCGCTCCGCTGTACAGGGCAGGAAGATCGGCTTCTGCAACCGCTCCCAGATCAAGGACGGCGGGATGGTCAAAGGATAGCATCCCACGGTCACGGTGACCAGCGAGCACAAGCAAGGGCGCTGCCTCACAACGTCCAGAAGCCGATCTACGCCACGCCTCTACCAGTGTACTAACGTTTTTGTGCGGCTTGTCGGATGCCACACAGAGAATGTAGCGGTCTGGCAGGCGATAGCGTGTTTTCACCTCCGCCACGACTGCCGGGTCGGCGGGTTGGAAGCGTCCATCGGCGGCACCGTATACCACATCGATGCGTGCAGGCGATACGCGGTATGCGCAGGCGATATCGTCACGTGTGCGGCGTGACAGCGTAATGACCCGTCGCACCGACCACAGCGCCAGTCGGGTCGAGAGATCGAAGAATAGGCGTGCGCGCAGCGACGACTCACGTGGGAAGAGGCGCGGAATAATGTCATAGAGCGTCACCACGACGGGGCACGGGAGACCGGCGTAGGGAAAGAGATAGTAGGGTGCATGAAAGAGATCGGCACGTGCCTGCCGTAGCAATGTGGGAAGAGCAACCTGTCCAGCAATGCTGAAGGGGGGTGGAGCGGCAAGCGCCTGTACCCGCGACGCACGCAGCAGGCGTTCCAGGTCGTAGCGCGTATTTGCAGCAGCGAAGGAGCCGAGTCGTTTGTGTGAGTGGCGCGGCACATCCGACGTATAGAGGAACACAAACTCGTGCGGCGTACCCAGGGAGACTAGCGCCGATGCCAGGCTGAACACATAGCGTCCGATCCCTGGAAAGTGATCATTGACAAAGCGCAGGTCGAGCGCGATCCGCATACCTTGTTCCCAGCGTCAGGCTCGGACGGTACATAGCACTTATGTGGCATCTATCTGGCGCAATTCCAGGTGAGCCACGTCAATTGCGGCATCCGTCATGATATAGTACACATCGAACGTCCCATCCGCGCGCAGATCGACAGCGGTTGGATAGAGCTGGAGCATAGCGCGCACCTCGATGAACCTCGTGCTATAATGACCAGTATCGTCAGCAGTGGCACTGCGGCGCAGACCGGAGACAAAAGTCCAAAAAACGCCAGCAAGCAGAAGAAGCAGGTAACAGCAAAGAAGAAGAAATAAGCGCTGACCTAACGCACTCCGAACGCAGGTGGGGGAGAGTGAGACAATGCGCATGCTCCTCTCTCCCATCTCCACTGCGTCGCTGAGGATAGCACGCTCCCCAGCGTGCGTCAAGATTGCACATCTGTGTAAGAGTTCACATTTCTCCAGGGAACGAGGGCATCTTGCCCTAGCAGACGGCGACGAGGGCGTCCCACCCTCGCTCCCAGGCGCGTGTGTTACCCCAGGTGTGAACAGTTACACATTTGACGAGTATCTGACAGTACACGGGACATCGTATGACTCGCATCGTCCTGATCCTGATCCTGACGGCTTGGTTGCCTGCATGTACACTCCCCACGCCGCCACAACCGACAACCCCGCGTCCGACAGCGCCGGTCATTCTTGAAATCACTCCTGCTCCGACGCTAGATGTAGACGCTACCGCGACCGCATACGCTACATTACTCGTTCCCTCACCGACACCGACCGGGTTGTACATCGTTCAGCCGGGCGATACACTAAGCGAACTGGCAATTGCATTCGGCACGACAGTTGCCGAGATCATGGCTGCCAATGGCCTGACCGATCCTGACTCACTGCAGGTCGGGCAACCACTGATCATTCCCTCGCTGGTGGATACATTGCCATCGCTGCAGGCAACGCCAGCCATTAATGCAGGGACGACAGATCAAACTCCTATACCTGTTACCCCGACACTGGCGACCCCGTAGCGACCCCCGGAAATGGCGCTTGACAGGCGAAGCGATTTTCGGTATATTTGCAACGTCAATCCTTCAAAATTGCCGTTCAGGCGTAAAGGAGGTGATGCCCATGAGTAATAAGCGTGAGGGCATCACCGTCGAGGTGGTACAATAACCCCACCCATGGTGATGCCCAAGGCAAACAAAAAACCCTCGCAGTTGTGAGGGTTTTTTGATTCCGGGAAAAGAAGACTATTCTTCTTCCTCTTCCTTCGACTCGCGGCGTTCGCGCACCAGTTCCGGCTCGGCTGGAGTTTCGGCTGCTGCTTCCTCTTCTTCACTTTCAGCAGCGCGCGTATGCGCCAGACCCACCACCAGTTCATCACCAGGGGTCACCAGCGTTACGCCGGGCGGCAGCGTCAGATCGCGCGCATGAATACTTTTGTCGAACGAATCGAGCATACTAACATCGACCGTAATGTGAGCAGGGATCGCGGTTGGCAGCGCGCGGATTTCGACTGCGCTCAACGCCTGGTTTAGCACTGCTTCGCCACTTTCGACAAGCGGCGACTTCCCTTCGATATGGATCGGAATGGCCACCTCCACCTCCTCGCGCAGATCAACCGCGCGGAAATCCGCGTGAATAATATTGCGCGTCACCGGATGGCGCTGCAGCGCATGGATGAACGCTGTGAGCGGCGGACGACCAGCGATATGCAGTTCGATCAGCGAGGTGCGCCCGGCCCGGCGATAGATCGCCTGGAAACTGCGCGCATCGACCTGCACAGCAATCGGTTCAACGCCTTTTCCATAGACCGTCGCTGGTAGAATGCCGCTGCGTCGCAACCGTTTGACCTTCTTGCCCAAAACCAAACGCGGTTCGAGCGATAGTGTGAACTTTTCTGACATACTAAAATCGATGCTCCTAATCGTGTTGCAAATACCTTCGCCTCAAGCTAAGGGCATTGCCCGGTAGCTCCAGGATGCGCATTGTACTATACCGCGCGACGAGATGCAAACCAGGGTCAGCGAAGGAGAGAGGGTAGAAAGTAGGGAAGTAGAAAGTAGAAAATATGGGCTTGACAAGAACAGGTGTGTTATGTAATAATGAATGCACCACAAAAGTTCTATCGAACAGGCTTGCGGTTCTGTGGAACGGCGCCAGAATTGAAAGGGCAAAACGTATGCGCTCATCAGATCAACTCTCAGCGCGGCAGCGCGATATTCTTGGCTTTATTGAGGAGTTTACTCAGGAACATGGTTATCCGCCCTCCATTCGCGAAATACAGGATGGTTTGCACATTTCCTCAACATCGGTTGTTGCCTACAATCTCCGCGCTCTGGAGAGCAAAGGTCTGATCGATCGCGACGGCAGGGTATCGCGCGGCATCAAGATCAAGAACATGACACCGATACCTCTGAGCCGCGCGCAGGGCGGTCGGGTGCCACTCCTGGGCGTCATTACCGCTGGTCAGCCGCTGCCCAACCCGGAAGACACAAGCACCACTGCTGTCGAGATGATCGAGGTTCCCGTCGATGTGGCGCCGCCTGAGAAGCTGCAGAATGTCTATGCGCTGAAGGTGCGCGGTCACTCAATGATCGACGCGCTGATCGACGATGGCGATATTGTGCTCATGCGCTACCAGGAGACCGCCGATAATGGTCAGATGGTCGCAGTGCGCATCGAGGACGATAACGCTGTCACGCTCAAACGGTTCTACCGCGAAGGCGATAAGGTGCGTCTGCAACCTGCCAACATCACTATGGAGCCGATCTACGTCGATGCAGCGCGCGTTCATGTTCAGGGGCGCGTCGTCGGCGTGCTGCGGTCGATGTGGTGAAGTGACTCCTCTTCTCCAGTAAGTGTACGTATTTTTCCTGGGAGTGAGGGCATCTTGCCTTTGCAGGCATGACGAGAACAGAACGCCCTTGCTCCTGGGTGTGTATGTTCTCCAGGTTTGAATAGTCCATTTCCCCTGCGTTGTGTTGATCAGAGGCGAAGAGCATGCTAGCAGCAGGCGAGGGTGCTGCTTTTTCCTGCTCGTTGCTGCCTGTTGATGATCAAGAGATGGGAATTGTGCGGCAAAGTATGGGAGGAACGGGGCGCAATAACATATCCTGCTCCTTACCTTTGAATCTTTTCAACTGAACAGCTGTCCGCCTTGCGCGATAAGCGCATCAGATCGGGATAAAACTGGCCTCCAGCGTCAGACTACGCACGAATGCGGCGATCAGACGTGCGGCATACTCGACATCGCTCAGGGCGATCATTTCATTCGGAGAGTGCATATATTGGGGATCGAGATCACAGCGGTAGCGACCCCGCCGCGCGACAGGTGGATGGCATCCGCATCGGTTCCGGTGGAGCGCGGATTCACCTGGACGCTGTACGGAATGCCTTCGCGTTCTGCAATCGCTGTCAGCATATCGTACACCACCGGGCTATTGGCAGAACTGCGCGACAGCACCGGTCCGCCGCCAAGCCGCACATTGCCATATTGCCAGCGGTCGGCGTTCGGATGATTCGGTTGCAAAGGTCACATCAACTGCAATGGCGACCTGCGGCTCGAAACTAAAGGCTGCGGTATGCGCATCGGCAAACGTGATTTCCTCCTGCGACGTTGCCACCGCTGCTACCGTTGCGCGCGGGCGGTCGCGCTCCGGCAAACGAAGCGCCTCCAGTACCGTGAATGTGCCAATCCGGTCGTCAATGCTACGTGAAACGATCTTCCCGCCCGGCAGATCGTAGATTGGTGCATCGATCACACCGGTGGCGCCGACACGCACCAATTCTCCGGCTTCTGCCCGACTCGCTACACCAATGTCGATCCAGAGGTCCTCGATCTTGCTGGCTTTCTCGCGCTCGTCGGGTTTCATCTGATGGATCGGTTTCTTCCCGATGACGCCGATGACATCACCGGTGCGCCCCGCCAGGCGCACCCGCTGCCCGACCAGCACCTGCGGGTCCCATCCGCCGATGGGCGAGAACGACAGAAAGCCGTCGTCATCGATAGCACTTACCATCACGCCAATCTCGTCGATATGACCGGCGAGCAGCACACGCGGCGCTCTGCCTTCCAGTACCGCATACGAACTGCCGCACACATTGGCGTAGACTTGATCGGCAAAGGTTTCGGCTTCGCGCTGCCAGATGCGCCCGATAGCCACTTCGTCGCCGGAAGGACCAGGCGTGGCAAGCAGACGTTTCAAAAATGCAAGCGAATGGTCGTTCATCATCGTTCCTCTCTCTGTCAATGCATGCAATTGTACCGCATCGAAGCCAGGAATGCGATCTGCATACTGGAACGACGGGATCCTCCAACTCGCAATTGTACTGCGCTTCGAGCGGCGTAGAGCGACTCCCTGCCCCCTTCTCCCACGTGGGAAGCAATAGACTTCATCAAGGTTTAATGGCGTACTATTTTCATAAGAACTAAAATAGAGGGAAACGCGATGTGCGAGTATCGATCCATTATCGAAAATCCGGCGAAATGACGTTCTATGACCGGAATGACCTCTGATGAGTTTCATGCGCTGGTTCCGATCTTCCACACTGCATTTGAAGCGTATATGGAACGTCGCACCATTGATGGTCATGTTCGATATTGTCGTCGCTCCGTCTCTTCTGCAAACTCGCACTTCCAACCACGGAGGATACATTGCTTTTTATTTTGACGTATCTCAAACAAAATCTAACACACGTGATGCACGGACAGATCTTCCATATGAGTCGGTCAAACGTGAGTAAATGGGCGCATCTGTTGCATGGAGCGCTCAACTACGCGCTATCACGGCAACATCTCCTTCCGGCGCGCACTGCCGACGAACTGACGCGGCGATTGCGGGAGGAACCGCCGCCAACGGCGGCTCTGACCCCCTTTTATCCATGACGGCGTAGAACGTCCCATTCATCGTCCAAGTGATAAAGTCGACCGAGAATTGTATTACAGCGGCAAGAAGAAACGGCATACGCTCAAGAATGCTCTTATTGTTGATGAATTCGGCGCTATTCACTTTTTGAGCGATACGTATGAAGGAAGTATGATACATGTATCGCGGGTGAAGCGGAATACTCCCTTCCGAACGCGAGTATTCTCTATCAAGATGCCGGGTTCCAAGGATTTGACGTGCATGGCGTGCTGGTGATTCAACCGAAGCAGAAGCTGCGCCACAGAGGGCTCACGCCGCAAGAAAAGGCGAATAATCGGCGTATATCATCGGCTCGCGTGCGTATTGAACATGTTATCGGCGAAGTTAAGCCGCATCGAATCATTCGTGAGATCATACGTTCCAGTCGTTCCGAATTTCGGGAGAAGGTCATAGAAACATGTTGCGGGTCGCATGACTTCCGAATTCGGTTAAGATGCAAAGAGTATTCTGAAAATCAAAGTGAACCTTGATGAAGTCTATTGCGCATCGTGGAAACGCAATGCACAGTGCACCCGGCGTTCTGTTGAGAGACGACCATCACCTGGCAGCATGGGGCAGCGGCGTCTCCACCGAAAGTTCCGTCTGCTGCCGGTCGAACGCCTGGCGCGCCTGATCGATGCGGCGCGCAGCTTCCGCCATTGCGAGCGCGGCGCGATTGGCGTCTTCGGCGCGAAAACTGCTGTAGAACGCCAGCATATGGTCGAGCGCCGTCAGTTCGAGTTCCAGCCCCTGCAGGTAGAGCGCGTGCGCTTCGGCAAGCGCATCCGGCGGTTGCACTGCTGCGATGACTGCGTATGCCTGCTCGATCTCATCCCGCAGACGCTGTGCCGAGGTCGCATGGATGATCGACGAGCCGCCGGGTCGACTGGTGGCGTTGCGGTACGACTCGATCGCGCCGCGCAGACGGGCGCGCGGCTCTTCCAGACGACTCAGGTATGCCAGCGTTGCGGCATTGCGCTCCTCAGTCAACGTGGTCTCGAGCAGCGCCGGGACAGTAATGACCGGTTCCTCTGGCGCCAGCTCTTCCCCGGCAGCGATTGCACGCTGCATCAGCTCTGCCTGAATGAGCGCCTGGTTCCGTTCTACTGCAGCGCGAAGCGCGTAATTGAGGGCGAGTGTGAACATCAGCAGCAAAATCGGCATACTCCAGAGCAACACGCGCGCCCGACTCATCTCCTGACGCGAGAGACGCCATCCGACCCACCAGGAATCGGTGTGATCCCGCGATGGCTCACGCGCCGGAAACAGAAAACCGATCAACCGCGTGCGCCACAGCGATGGCGATGGTGCAGCGACCACGCCATCACTGCCATTTGAGACGCTCTCTTCCGCCACATTGGGCACTGCACGCGCAAACGGCGCCGTGATGTCGGCATCGCCATCGCGCAGCAACTGGCGACTCTCCAGCCACGCCAGTCCGCGCCGGGCGCGCTCATTCTGCGGGTTGATCGCCAGCACTGAACGCAGACAGAATGCGATCTCTTTCGGATCGTCGAGAACGCCGGAGAGCCACAGCCATCCCATCTCGTGCTGCGGATCGAGTTGCACAACACGCGCCAGCAACACTGCTGCCAGACGACGCTGCCCACCACGTGCCGCCGCCACGCCACGCACGAAGAGTTGCGCTGCCTCGCGCTGATTTGCCTTGATCTCCGTCCTGACCATCAGTGCTCTGGCAATAACCGACTCAACATCCGCTGCGACTCATACGGGTCCTGAAGCAGGCGATGACGAATGACCTCCCAGTTGCGCGGGTCTTCGCCGCCAAGCCGCCAGATCGCAATACCCGCCAGGTCGAGTTCCTGGACCAGACGCAGTTTCGCATCCAACCCGCTGCTGGTGGCGAACCAGACCTCGCGCCGCCCTTCTTCGCGCGAAGTGTAGGTGATCCAGTTTTCCTGTACCAGACCATTCTGGTTGCTCTCCATCAGATTGACTGACAGGCGATATGTCTGAATGATATCGTTAATCATCGCCCACGTTTGCCCGCGTGCATTGCCGCCACCGTCACGGGGCCAGTTGTATCCGTAGAATGGCACGCCGATGATAACCTTTGCCGGATCCACAACCGTCACCGCATAGCGGGCGACACGTTCCACCCAGTAGACCGGCGCAACCGGACCGGGACCGCCGCCGCGCCAGTGGTAATCGTAGGTCATAATTCGCAACCGGTCAACAACCTGACCAATAACCGCCCAATCCTGAAATCCCCCCAACCCGCAGTAATCGCAGTCCTTGGCATGCACGGCGACAGTTAACAGTTTGCCGTGAGCGTGGAGCGCATCGGCAAGTTCGACAACAAACGCACTGTATTCATCACGGAGACTGCTGCTGATAAACTCGTAATCAATATCAATCCCATCGTAGTCGTAGGTGAGCACTTCATCGACTATCTGCTGCACGTGGTACGAACGCAGACGCGGGTTGCGCAGAATACCCGGCACCGGGTCATCGCCAGTAACGATATTGTGCACCGTTGGAATGACGAGCACATTCTTGCTGCGCGCCAGTTCGATCAGCGTGCGGTCGCGCGCCTCGCGCCCAAAGCGGAGCGTACCGTCTGGCGATGGCGAGTACCAGAACGGGCTGATCTCGTCAAGAATATCGGCGTTCGCCTCGAACGACTCGCGATTCTCGGAGCCGAACGAGTTGGGGAGCCAGGCGGCGATATACCGCCCCGTCTTCGGATGAAACCACGCGCCTTCTTCGGGAAGCGCGGACGCGGGTGAAACCGTTCCCTCTGCCTGAACTGACGGGATGATCGCCGGTGCCGGCGTCGGCGTGTCTGCAACCAGCGTGACCGGCGGTAGCGTTGGAGTTGGAAATACCGGCGGTTCTGTCGCGCGCACGGCAAGACCGACAGTATCGACAACCAGCAATGCCCAGACGATCAACGACACAACATAGATCGACACAAACAGCGGTGATGAGAAAACGTGTCGCATGACCGAGCAATAGTGAATGGCGCTCGCTCAGCAAGCGTCCGCGTCCTCAGTAGGCGTCCAATTCGTGCAATCGCTCATCGCTAATGCCGAAAAAGTGGGCAATTTCGTGCAGCACCGTGCGCCGCACCTCTTCGCGCAGCGCATCGCGCGAGGGAAAATCACGCACCAGCGGCGCCTGAAAGATCGTAATGACATCCGGGATCAGCGGATCGCCGTCAGTGCGCTCCGTCAGCGGCACCCCTTCATACAGCCCGTAGACCGTTTGCCAGGGGCGCAAACCCAGTGCGCGGCGCTGCTCGCGGCTGGGGCGCGCTTCGATCCGTACTTCGACATTCGTAAGATAGCGGGCAAATTCAGGCGGCAGCGAGTCCAGTGCCTCGATAACGATCGATTCGAACGTCTTGCGATCCATAACGCTTCTATCGCCAGAAGAAACCCTCCAGGGCATTATACGCGGGCGATAGAAGGGACGTCAAGCAGGATGCCACATAAAAGTGGTATGCGGCAACCAGATGATAGAACCGGCGATTGGAACGCACCTAAGAGACGACGATCAGTTGACGCGCCGGATGGTCGGCAAGCGCCTCGGCGAGGCGCGCCAGCCCGCGGTGCTGGAGCGCTTTCACCGAACCAACCGTGCGCCCAAGCGACTCGGCAATCTCGGCGAGCGAGCGATCCTCATCGAATCGCAGGCGCAACACAAGACGCTGATCACGGGTCAAAATGCGCATAACGCTCCGGAGTTCATTGTATGCGATCTGGGAGATAACCGCTTCATCCGGGGGCTCGAGCGCTTGAGGCGCACTTTCATCAAGCGGAACGGATGGGCGCCTGCGCGCCTGGCGGAGCATGTCCATCGTGCGTGCATAGGCAATCCGGTAGAGCCATGCGGAAAAGGGCCAGCCGCGATCTTCGTAGCGATCCAGTCCTTCCAGCATCTTGACGAACACATCGCTGCACACATCCTCGGCGAGGACTGGATCGCCCAGTCGGGAAGCGATGTAACGATGCACCTGCGGAGCATACCGTTCGTACAACTGCCCGATCGCGTCAGCATCGCCAGCTTTTGCGCGCGCAATAATGTGCGCTTCGCTTTCATAATGGTTGTTGGCAGATGTGGATGCGACTGCCATTGTCCGCCTCTCAACAACGCAGAACCGATCTACTGCCCGACGAAAACACTGTCAGTGTACGTCGCAAAGATGAAAGAGTCGTGTCATCGGTCTGTGACACGTGCGCTGTCAAGACAGGCAGGACGATGACAAGCGCCGACGTTCATTGTGTGTATACGCGCATCGGCATGCTCATCAGAATGCTATAGTTCCATACAGGAGATCTGCCAATTGCTGATCGCTCCAGTGATCAGCGCGCTTGGCGCGCCTGCAAATAATGATGTATAGATAACGCTACGATGCGCGGTCGTAATGAATGTTCATTCACAGCTCCGTCCGTCGCTGGCTTCGCCATCATAGGATATTACCACTCCTTAACACATTTTTAGTACAGTCGGTGTACAATATCAGTTACTATATGTGGCATTGAAATGAGCGGCGACATTCAACATTCAGACGATGTTGACTCTGTTTGGCGACTACGCCTGTCGGAGTTGGAAGAACGCCGCATAGCATCCGCAGTGACAGCATACACTCGCCGTCATTGCGAGCCTGTGAATCGCCACAATCTCTCTGCACAACCGCAGAATGTCACGTCGTACTCGCAGTGACACATATACAGCAGAGAGCTGGCAAGTGAAAGAGTGCGCGAAAGTGAGAACAGAATGCGGGCTCATTACATTAAGCAACTGCAATCAGTGCACGACGACCTCCTTCGCATGGGGAGTCGCGTCGAACATCAACTTGCCGACGCTATCAAAGCGCTGGATAGGCTCGACATCGAACTGGCGCGCGAAATTATTGCGCGTGATCGTGAGATTGACGCTGCACGCAACGCTATCGACGAGCATGTGTTCCAATTGATTGCCACTCAACAACCGGTTGCTACCGATCTGCGCAGTCTGCTGGCAGCGATCGCAATTGCCGGTGAACTTGAACGTGCTGCCGACTATGCCAAGGGCATCGCCAAAAAAGTCGAGCGCAGCCTGCAAACGTCGTCAATTATTGAAGCTCCGATGGAACTTCACCGCTTGGGAACGCTAGTGCAAACCATGTTGCGTGCCTGCCTGGATGCCTTTGTGCAACTTGATGTGACGCTGGCGCGCTCGCTCGGCGAAAAAGATCAGGAAATCGATGCCCTGGAAGATCGTGTGATCGAGATGCTGAAAAATGCGGCGCGCCAGGATCCGCGCAAACTCGACTGCGCGCTGCTCCTGATCGATGCCGCGCATGTGCTCGAACGTCTTGCTGATCGCACGACCAACATTGCAGAACGGGTCATTTTCATCGCTACTGCCAGAGCGGAGGAAATTAACCCATGATGGACATGGCTCGTGCACACGTCTTCATCTCAGGTCGCGTTCAGGGAGTGAATTTTCGCGCCAGCGCACGCAATTACGCCCGTGAAGTCGGTGTCTCTGGGTGGGTGCGAAACCTGGAGGACGGGCGTGTCGAGGCGGTCTTTGAAGGTGAACGTTCGGCAGTGCAGAAGATGGTCAGCTGGTGCTACAGCGGTCCGTCGCATGCGCGTGTCGAAGCAGTGGATGTGCGCTGGGAGAAGCCAACCGGCGAAGAACGCGGTTTTTCGATCATCTGGTGAGTTGACATCCTGCGCCGATCCGTGTGCTTTTTTGGGAATAAACCACGGATTGCGGCGAATTGAACGGACGGATATGGATGTCTTTATTTGTTAATCCGTGCCGATCCCTCGCACCCGTGCCGGTCTGTAGTCTCTTTGGGAATAAATCACGGATATACACGGATGATTCTATTGGCTAATCCGTGCCGATCCGCGTGCTTGTTAGGAATACACTACGGATTGACACAGATGTTTTATTTGCTAATCCGTGCTAATTCGTCGCACCCGTGCTCATCCGTGTTCTATTCATAAAAAACCACGGATTGCCGCGAAAAGAAGTGCAGGGGGAGGCATTGACCGGACCCCTGCACCTCTGGCATCACGATAGGTCAACGTTACCTGATCGTCAGCGGTAGGAACACCTGGTACGGCTGCACCTGGATGGTCACCTGCACTTCCTCTGACCAGACGCCTTCATTGTCCCTGGCGCGGAACGTGATGATGTGTTCGCCGAATGCGAGGGAGGCCGCCAACCTGGTAAACTGACGCTCGGTGCTCAAGACGCCGTCCCGGTTCGAGCGCCATTCGTAGGCGACAATTTGCGGGTCATCCCCTTCTGCATCGTTGTCTGCTGCCCCCCCTCGAACGTCAGGGTCTGGTCGGGATACACGACCACGCCGCCGCCCGGATAGCCCGGAATGATATAGACAATCGACACACTTGGTCGGCCTGCATCGGCGACGGTCATCTCCGGCGGCGGTTCCGGTTCGCCGCTTGCCAGCGGGACGACCTCCTGCGCGTGTTCGCCGCTTTCGAGGTAGGGATCAACCTCCTCTTCCGGCAGCGGCGCTGGCGCCAGCGGCGCGATGGTGTCCGGCAGCTTATCGTCTGGATCAGGCGGTACCGTCGGCGCAGCCGCTTCGGCCGAGTCGGAGACCTCCATTTCCCAGAGCGAATAGCTCCACTGCGTGCCTCGCGCCACTCCACGCATTCGCACATAGCGGGCCGTGGTCGCGGGGAATTGGATCACCTCTACACTGCCTCTGCCGTTGTCGGTCCAGAACACATTCCGCCAGTTTCGTCCATCGGTGCTGACATCAATACCGTATCGCCTGCCATAGGCATTTTCCCAGCGAAGCGTGACCGTATCAATCGTGCGTTGGCTGCCCAAGTCGACATAGATCCATTGCGGGTCTCCAAACCACGACGACCAGCGGGTGTCCAGTTTGCCGTCGAAGGCGTTGGCCACATTCAGCCATGGCCATTCACTCGATGAAGCATACGCGCGCTTGCCAAGAGCGTAATTCGGCGGATTTTCCATTCTCAGGCGGATTCGGTAGGCGCCGGTCGTCTGGTGTTGATAGGAGCGGGCTTTGACCCGGTAGGTGCCGTTGCTCGGCAGCACCGCAACCAGCCAGGCGTTGTTGTCCGTCCTGCCGCCGTTATCATTGGTGGCGATCCGCGAGCCGTTCGGGTCGTACAACTCCAGGAAACTGTCCAGGTTGCCGTCGGTACGGTTCATCCGAATCCAGACAATCCGCCCGGCGATGCCGGTGAAAACGTATGCGTCCTCATCAGTTTGCGGCGTGATCCGCCCGTCCAGCCAGCGGTCGTGTTCCAGCCAGCGGTTGTCGTCGGGGTCACGACTGCCAGCTCCGGCGATTACGCGCAGGGTGTAAGCGCCCGTCTGATTGTTGATCGCCTTCGCCTCGATCCGATAGCGTCCGGGATCGGGCAGGCGCACTATCAACTGCGCATTCAGAGAACCAGCGCTATTGTTGTCAAGCGCCAGCAGCGCGCCGTTAGGCCGGTAGATGGACAGGTAGGGGTCAAGACCGCCGGATGTGCGGATCATCTCGATGGTCACTTCCTGACCGGCAGCGCCATCAAGGTAGTAGTCGTCACGCGGCTTGGCGCTGGTGATTTCCGCGTTCACACTCTGACCGGGGGACACCAGCGTGATGGGGGAATTATCCGAGGTGATCAAGGCTCTGAGGCACAACGATTGGGCGCCTGGCTTAGAAAAGCAGTTGTTCCTGCCCAGGGTGTACCTGGAAATGACGGTGCCGACGATGTTTTCACGGATGAAACGTCCATTTGCCCACCGCCCCACCGAGAAGTGGAGATGCGGTCCAGTGCTCCAGCCGCATGCACCCTGATAATTGAACCGATTGTAGATAATCCCCAGACGTTGCCCCTGGCGAACCTGCGTTTGTCGCGGCGTGAGATGGCTCGCTGAGTTTTTATCAAGATGCAGGTATTCGGTGGCGTACCCGTCCCTGTGGGACAGAATAACCTGCACTTGAATGTGATCAACGCACTTGTGTTCCACGCGCCTTTCCGCTGCTGCTACGACTTCACGCTAGTCGGGAGGAATAGCAAACAGCGGCGCCAGATCGATGGAAGCAGCGTTGATCCAGTGCGGTCCCTGGGTATACACCCATTGCTGCCCCTCCTTCCATGGCCATTTCAGATTGAGCGAGCCGGGCAACCCTTGCGGCGCGAGCGGCGCCGCGTCGTCGTGCACGCCAGCCTCACGGGCGAGCTGCGTGAACGTCTCCGTGCCTTGCACTGCGCCGCGCCAACCGGTCGCCTCGCGCCGCAGCACAACCAGCGCTGTTGGAAACTGGAGCAGCGATTCATACCGCTCCGGTAACGCTTCCGGTCGCATGACGACGGTTGCGATCGTAGCGGTGCCGTTGTTGAGGAGATCCAGCGAGGTCAGGATCAGGCGCCGGTCATCACCAGGGAGGATGTCGGCAGGACGGCGGCAGAGCGCCTCCGACGCCGCGTAATGCAGGTCGGCGGGCCAGGGGAGCGTCGTCTCCACCAGGTTCACCTGGTCACAGGTCTCGTGTGCGATGCCCACTGCTCCGGCCGACGCATAGCCGAACGGGATGATGGCGCTAACAAAGAGCGCTGTGAGCAGCACAACAATGAGTTGCTTGAGGTGATGGTTGTACACAACGTGCCTCCTTGTGGTACAGTGACGGTGCGTATCGCTGCGCGGTTATCTCCATGGTGTCGTTGGTGCGTCCAACACAAAAGACGCACTGCGAGCATTACTCTAGACGAGCGCGGTTCTCTCCGTGGTGTCGTTAGTGCGTCCAACGCCGACGCCGCACTATCGCACCACCAGCGGCAGGTAGACCTGCTGTGGCGGCGACAACATCGGCGGCGCCTCGACATCAACCGGTTCCTCCGGCGGCAGCGCCACGATCCCAAAGTAGTCCTTTAGAAACTCGTCCTAGACCCCGTCCGCTGTGAACTGAAACAACTCGTGGTTGATGTAGCGAGTGTACGCCTGCGCTCCAGACCGGGGCGGGAAATAGATGCTCACCCCGTGCGCCCCCTCCAAATCCCAGAACACCTCCTGAAACGCGCCGCTCTGATGGCGCTCGGCGATCACAAAGCCGCCGCTCCGCACCGCGTCCATAACCCCCTGCGCCGCCCCCCGCACCGCGCCATCGGGCGCGTAGTCCCGCACCTTCTGCGCCAGGTGGTACAGGTCGAGATACTCGTCATCGTCAGTGATGCGGTAGAACTCGCGCGAGTCGAACTTCTGTGCGGCGCTGCGCGCGTTCCGCACGGCGTTCCTGACGCTCTCATTGGCGAGATTGGCGCGCAACGCGGCGGCGAAGGCATCCGTCGCCTGACGGACAGCGTTCGCCTTGCTCAGGTCGAGCGCCGAGATGGTGCGCGGATAGCGGTTCACCAGAGCGGGATGGGTGAAGTACGTATCGACCACTCGCCGCGCCAGCTGGCGCGGCGTGGTGGAGGCGGTGACGCTGGTGGCCAGGTCGGCGAAAGCATACGGCGCCGCCGGGTCCGCCGTGTCCGCTGCACCGCTGAGCTGCGCGGGCAGGTAGGCAGCATAGGCGAAGACCGACCAGCCCAGGTTTTGCGACGCCACCAGATAGTCGGCGTAGTCTTTCACCTGATAGGCGTGCTCCAGCAGCGCCATCAGGCAGGCGTCATAGTGCAGCACGTCAATCTTCCGCTGCCCGTCGTTGGTCGCCGTGCGCAGCGCCGCGCGCAGTTCGGCGGGGCTGAGAAAATCTTTGCGATTGGTCGTGGGATCACGGTTGGTGTCATCGTAGGCGATCCCCTGGGTGCCCAGCCCGTGGTTGGCGATGGACAGGTAGTAGTGCTGCGCGGGATAGGTGGCGCGCGCCCAGAGAATGAAGTCGCGCAAAGTTTGCGGGTCGCCGGTGTTGACTTCGCCCAGGTGCCATCGATTGACATTGAGAGTGTAATTGCCGCCAGGCTGAACGACAAAGCGCCAGGAGTCGCCAGAGCGGTCGCTGTCGAAGAGGACGACAATCGTGACGTTGGGGTTGGCAGGTTGCGCCTCCAGGTGCCGCACAGCCCTTTGCAGATGGGTGTACAGATTGTTGTCGCCAGCCAGGTAGAGCATAAAGGTCCAGGAAGTCTGCGCTGGCGGCGGGATGGGTGTGGCGGTTGGGGATGGGGATGGCGTCGCCGTCGGCGATGGCGTCGCATTGTCCGCCCTCGCCCACTCCAGCGCCAGGGTCGCCATGCCCTGCTGATCCCAATGCTCAAGCAGCAGCCGATGGTAGCCCGCCGACAACTCAAGGTTGACCTCACGGGTAAGCGACTGCGGCTGCCAGGACTCGAACACCAGCCGGTCATCGACCCAGAAACGGACGCCGTCGTCGGCGCGGACGGTGAAGCGGTAGCGTCCGGCAGTCGGGAAGTTGACATAGCGCATCAAGCGACTGTGAAATGGTCGGCGGGGATGGTCGCTGCCGGTTGCCCGGCCCACGACCGGTTCAGGAACATCTCGGGCGCGTGCTCAACGTGCAGCACCGGTCCGGCGAGCCAGTCATTGGCGAAGAACTCGCCGCGCCAGGCGTTCAGGTATTCTGTCCCAAACGCCTAGATGCGGTTATTGCCGGTATCTGCCACGTAGACGGTGCTGTCGGGCGCAACGGCCACGTCGGAAGGATTGCTGAACTGCCCGTCGGCGCTGCCCTGCGACCCCCACGTGCCTAGGAAGGTTCCACTGGCGCTGAAGTGCTGGATGCGGTTATTCCAGTAATCCGCTACGTAGACAGTGCCGTCGGGCGCCACCGCCACGCCGGAAGGTCTGCTGAACTGCCCATAGCCGCTGCCAAACGCCCCCCACGTACCGAGGAAGGTTCCGTCGGCGCTGAAGCGCTGAATGCGATGGTTGCCCGTATCTGCCACGTAGACCGTGCCGTCCGGCACCACCGCCACGCCGTCAGGAGAGCTGAACTGCCCGTCATTGTAACCCTGCCGCCCCCACGTGCTGAGGAACTCGCCGGTGGCGCTGAAGCGCTGGATGCGATGGTTGCCCGTATCCGCCACGTAGACCGTGCCGTCGGGCGCCACTGCTACACCCTGAGGATTGTAGAACTGCCCGTCACTATAGCCATACACTCCCCACCCGCCGAGGAACTCGCCGGTGGCGCTGAAGCGATGGATGCGGTGGCTGTCGCTGTCCGCTACGTAGATGGTGCCGTCGGGTGCCGCCGCCACATCGGAAGGTTTGTTGAATTGCCCGACCGTTGTCTGGGCGCCGATAGCAAACTGGAAGACGCGGTAGGGGAGCGTCTGCTGTGCCAGCGTTGTCTCACCGGAGCTGCCGGTGAAGGGAGCAGAGACCAACGAGGTCATCACCAGGAAGAGTGCGCACACGAGTGCAATGAGTCTTCGCGGATGCATGGCAAACTCCTGTCAGTGCTGCAACCTGCGCCTGGTGCGCCACGTCGCAGCGGTGATGCAGCAGGGCGCACCGGGCAACGCTTACGATGAATATATCACCCCCTTTTCGGTTTTTTTTGGTTCTATTTGTCATAATAGATGAAAGTAATGTCATCTGTGCAGCGCCGCGCGGCGCTGGTAGTGATTGTAGTGCGGTAGTGATTGTAGTGCCCTGTGTTCGATTTTCTTTTCGGTTAATCAGATGAAAAAAGTGTCATTTCATGCAGTGACATGCATTGCAGCAACGGCACACTCTGGTGGGCTTCGCCCCACGGAGCCGGAATAGACTGTCGATCAGCGTGAGGGTTGCTTGATGAATAGAACACGGATCGGCACAGATGTGACGGATCAGTGCAGATCAAGGAAGAAAAACATCGGTGGCAATCCGTTACATCCGTGTGTATCCGTGGTTCATTCCCAAAGTGCACACGGATCGGCACAGATGGTAATGGTTTTGAGATCACATCCGCTATTGTCGGCGCAGGCGGGCTTCGTCTCGTGTAGCCGAGGGTTTATAGTCGAAATAATCCGCCATGGCCTGAGCAGGTGGGCTTTGCATTCCACAGCCGAGGGCTTTAGCCCAACGGCAAGGGTGCATACCGGACTTAATGCTCAATCTCCATGAGCCCGACGTCACAAGGCGCATACCAATATTAAATGCTCAATATGAGCCCCACGGCTCGTTCGGTATAGCGGATTTAATGCTCATCATCTCTATGAGCCCGACGGCAAATAGACCACGGATGAGTATGGATAAAATAAAAACATCCGTGGTAATCCGTTACATCCGTGTGTATCCGTGGTTTATTCCCAAAGAGACCACGGATTGACCTGGCGCAGGAAACGCCGAACGTGCCCGATCAAAAACCGATCGGCAACGCCATAAGGTCTCGATCACAGAATCGTAAGCGCCGTTCCCTTTTTATCCTACCATGCGATCCCCGTTCAGGCGCGCCAGAAAAGGACTTTCGGGGCGCTTTTTTTATTATGCGACAGTTGCTATGCTATGCCTGTCATTCGGCTATATTCGACCCGACAGGGAGCCTGCAATGAGCGAAGCGACTTCTCAACCCAACACCTACCACGCCGCAGCCGTCGGCATTCTCGATGTTCCGTCCACGAACCGCCAGAACCTGCACCGCCGTCCGCACCTGCGCATGACGGGTCCGCTCGGCGGCGACTTTCGTCTGCCGATCCGGGTCATGCGTGAAATTCCCGGCAGCGAACTTCTTGATCACGCGCACCACGGCACACGCCTGCTGATCGAAGGGCGTCTGGAGTGGAACAAGTCGTCCGACGCCGCTGCACTGCTCCCGACGCTCATCGCTGATGCAGTGCGTCCTGTGACCCCTGATGACGAAGAGGGGTGCGATGTCTGCCTGTGCGGTGAAGTCACCGCCCCGGCGCGCATCCGGCGCCATCCGTTGCGCCCTGGCATTGCAATGGCGCACGTGACCCTTCGCGTTCAGATACCACGCACGCGCGCAGCAAGTCGCGCAGTGATCACCGAAACGGTAGGAATTCCGGTCGTTATCCCGCTCAACCATCCCGACGCGCCAGCGCTCCTGCGCCCCGGCAACCGCGTCCTTGTCGAAGGGTTGCTGGAACAGGCGCCGTTGCCCCGCAACGGACCAGAAGTCGATCAGGCGCTAGCAGACCTTGATGAAACAGCAAAGCAGCGCGCCACATGGACGATGACGCCAGAAGAAACGCGCGCAGCCGAGCGCGACTACACCCGGCGCCGCTGGGAGGCGACCCACACGGTCATCTATCGGGTCGTTGCAGGATATGTCGAGTTATTGAACGGTGCGCCCGCCACCATCCGCGAGGCGCGTGAACTGCGCCGCGCCGAACTTCAGCGTCGCGCGCAACGACAGCAGTCGTCGTCATAAATCGTTGGTGACCGGCGGTCGGTTGTCCGGGCCGCCGAGACTAGGCCTGCCCACCAACTCCCCTCCCTTCCTGGCGAGACGGTCGGCTGGCTTCGTATCACCGGCCCGATTGGGGCCGGCAGCGAGAACCTCGCTGCATTGCACCCTGACAACCCCATACCATATCTGGCTTTCTGATGCGCGTTGACGCGCGACTGACGCATACGCCTTCAGAAAGAACATCAATGGCGCGCCACGCGCCGATTTCCTTCTCGTTCCTCTGTCGGTCACCGGTCGGTTCAGCCACGACGCCTCGCGCGTCACTCGTATCCGCTGCGCCGCCCGGCGGCGCACCCGTATTAGGAGGAAACCGCCCCCATACGCTTACCGTGTGGTGCGGCGCCACGACCATCACGCGGCAGCACAACGCTGCACCATGTCTACTTGCCCCCCGCGCGGGACACACCAGCATTCTGGAGTGTCCCGCACGGGACATAAGGAACGTCGGTGTGCTCTGCGCTCCTGAATTCAAAAGGAGACAGCAATGATCCACGGCGTTCCAGTGTTTCCCACTGCTTTTCCGAATCGTTTCGTTCTGGGTTACCCGGATAAAAACATCCGTACAGCTATGGATGTGCCGACGGACAGAGTGTTCTTTGAATTGCTCTGCCACGGCTCATGGCCCGATACGAACGGCAAAACGTATGCTGTTCCGTTTGTGACTGCATCCCTCCGGGGCGAACCCATCGATGCTCAGAAGTTGTTCGATATCATCGTCACCCGCCGTGAGTATCGCCTGGGACAACCCGTGCGTCTGCTTATGTGTTGGGTGGGATACGGTCCAGACTCGCTGGCACAGCAACTCGCAGACCTGCTGGGAACCGTTGTGCTGGCGGCAAATGAGCGCATTTTAGCGGCAACGTTTGAGCCAATCAACGGCGGCGTCTGGCTCACGTTTACCCCACGCTGCTGGAAGTAATCTCGAATCTCGAACGAACTGGTACGGAGACGTTACAGGAGGGGCGGGTTGCTGACCGCCCCTCCTCCTTCATATCAGCAACGGTGAATTCAGGGTGCGATCACGACAATCGGTTCAGGGGGAGATAACTGGAGCAGACGTAGCGATCAATACCGGAGGAATATCCATGTACTACGCCGATCTCCAAATACGTGGTTTACCAGCAAGCGGTCGTGATACACCGCTCTGGCGGTCGGCTGGCTCGACTCGCTGTTTCCTTACACGATTGGTCCAACACCATCGGCATTTCAGGAGCGTCTGCGCGAGCACTGCGCGTGCGGCGTCTACGAGCCGATGCTTGGCTTCCACGAATGCGATTTCTGCGGGAAGTCCCATATCTTTCTGGAATATGGGAGTAAGAAGGTGATGACCAACAACGGTGAAATCTGGATCCTCGACAGAAACATGAGACTTCATCAAGGTTTACTTTGATTTTCAAAACACTCTTTGCGTTTCAGTCGAGTTCGGAAGTTATGCAACCCGAAACACGTTCCCATGACCAAATCCCGAAATTCGGAACAACGAAACGGATAATATCGTGAATAATCCGATACCGTTTGATATTGCCTATGACATGTTCAATGTATCTTCTGTTATCGGAAGCGGCGAGTTTGCATAAGAGACGTAGCATCGACAATATCGGACGTGACCATCAATCGTACGACGTTTCATATACGCTTCAAATGCAGCGTGGAAGATTGGAACTAGCGCGTGAAACTCATCAGCGTTCAGCCCAGTCATAATTTTTTCAGATTTTCAATAATGGATCGATGCTTGCACATTGTTTTTCTCCCTTTTTCAGATTGCACAAAAATAGTATATCATTAAATCTTGATGATGTCTATTGTCTAAGCTGCACCGGTCATGATCCACCACTACGTTACAGATCATAACTATCGACCGCTGCAGGTGTTTATTGATGCGGTTATGCGCTGCCCTCTGCCTTACGAAGGGCATACCAGGAGATCATGCAATCGTAGGGAAGGACGACGTTCGATCTTACCCGTGATTGAGTCCGCCGCAAAAAGGGTATTTCACCACAGAGTCGCAGCGTCGCTGAATCTGCACCACCTTCGGGCAGCGCTGCATTGCTGAAACCGTGCCCTATTATGGCGCGCGTTGCCGCCTGCGCGGGTGGTTGTTGCGAAACGGCGAACGCAACGCTGCGCCAATCCGCCCGACAAGCAGCGAGATCAGTTCACGCCGTAGCGCCCGCCAGTCTTCTTCCGACAACTGATCGTTCGCGGTATGACCCGGATGGTATCGTTCGGCGACAAAATCGTTGACGATCCGATCAATGGTACGTTTCTGGCGGGGAATGCGTTCACCGATCAGCGCGCCATACTCATACGGTGTTGCATCGGGCGGTGCGCGCATGCCAGCCCAACCAGACAACCGCGTCAAACGCGCATAGGCGGTTGCAGCAGGTGACAGGCCGCGTACATCCCAGCGCAACCATAGAGCCCCGGCGCCAATCAGCGCTGCCAGACACGCTAGCACTCCGCCGATCAGCACCGCTAGGCGCAATCGATCCCGCATGTGCTGCGCTTCAGTCTCACGCCGCAATGCATCCGCATCGCCGATCGCCGGACCGGTATTGCGCTCGATCATGTCACGCAGCATGGCTTCCGGATCGCTTAGCGCACCCCCCAATCCCCTTGTTGTCTCCGGTCGATCAACCGCATCTGCCGGCGGAAACGCCGGACGAACCGGAACACTGGCATACGAAGCTGGCGTTGGCTCGAAGCGCTGCCAGCCGTAGCCGGGGAAGTACACTTCGGGCCAGCTATGGGCAATATTTTCGTGAACTAGGTACACCCGGCGATCCGGATCAAGTTCGCCGCCAGCATATCCCTGAACCCAACGTGCCGGGACGCCCTCGGCGCGTAGCAGCACCACCATTGCTGAAGCAAAATCGTCACAGTAGCCGCCCGGCGCATCAAACAGGAACCAGTCGACCCAATCGCGGTCTTCCGGCGGCATCGGGCGCTGATCGTTGTACGGCAGGGTACGGAGATATTCCTGGATTGCCAGCGCCTTGTCGTAAGGTGTAACCGCACCGGTATTGCGAACAATTGTTGCCGCCAACTCACGTACCCGTGGCGTCACCGTTTCGGGTAATTGCAGATACGACATGCGCACCCATTCCGGGTAACCGGTTCCGCTTTCGCGCAGGCTCTGCTCATCGACAGTCGAAAGATACGTGGCGACGGTGTAGGTTTGCGATGCCTCCAGCGGCGCTGCGGCGACAACCGTCGCCGTTTCGGTGAAATTGGGCAACAACTCGCCATCTATGTTGAGATACCCGTGCTGGATCAACACCGGTAAACTGGTCGAAGCCAGCGCCCCGCCGACCATGACCAGCCCATCGAATCGCGTTTGCGCCAGTTCAAAGGTCGTCGTCACCAGCGTCCGTCCCCGCAGTTCAGGTTGTTCAAGCACCACGCCGGGCGCCAGCAGCGTGCGCGCGTCTTCGGCGGTCGTCACTCCCAGTGCGGCGCGCGCCCGCTCACCCACCGCGTTCTGCCACATTCGACCGGTGTAGCGGTCGAACGCGGTTGCACGCCAGTAGCTATACTCACGGGATCGCACCGTCATCACCAGCGCCGTTCCTAATTGACGGGGACCGCCAACCCGCGCATTCCGGATCAGAAAAGCGCCGGTCGTGCCGGGCGGCGCATTGATCGTGCTGAATGCATCCTGCCATCCCTCGCGTAGCGCTGCGATCGGTGCACGAATGGTGCGCCAGAGACGCACCAGGTGTTCATTGTCCGGACGTTTGGGCAGGAAGGCAGTGACAAGTGCGAGCAGAACGAAGGTTACAAACGATGCCAGCAACATGCGCGCTGGCAGAAAATCCGGAAACTCAACGCGCGTCGCCCGCCAGAGACGCTGGTTCGCAACAACGTGCTGGTAGACGATCAGAAGTAAGGCAGCAATAAGAAAAAGAAAGAACAATCCGGTTGGTTTGGGCCAGGCGTAGGTGTAGTTGATCAGCATGATGCCAGCATTCAGACCAGCCACGGCCCATGCGCGTTGGTGGCGAAACGCCAGCCACCCGGTGGCATACCCGACACCCCAGACAATCAGTGCCAGGGTGATGACGAACAGCACAATGTCCTCGCCGCGACCACCTGCCTGAAGTGTGCGCATCCAAATGAGTGTGCGTAGCGCAACTTCCGTCGCATAATCGCCCCAGGTTACCAGGCGCTGAGCCTTCGCCGACCCAAACTCTGCCGCCACCTGCGCGTTGATAATCGGGCTGATCTGACGGATAACAAACACAAGGCCAGGGAGCGATGCCAGCGGATGCGCCAGCCACGCTGGCATCCAGGAAACGCGGGCGAAGATCATGCCAGTGACGAGCGCCGTCAGACCGATCCCAGTTAGCATGGTGAGACCATCCGCCCAGTTGGCGACTTCGAGGCTGCGCGTCACGCTCCAGATGATGGTGACCGTCAGCAGAAACGGGATCACAAGTGATCCGATCTCAAGGCGCGCAAACCAGGAACGCGACCGGGTCTCATTCGGAACGGTAGCAACCGGGAATCTCATAGCCTGAATATTGCTGTCGCATTGCGCCACACCGCATCGACCAGCGCATCGAGCGGCATTCCGCGCAGTGCAGCAAGACGTTCAGCAATCAAACGAACATAAGCAGGTTCGTTACGCTTTCCACGCAAGGGGTGCGGCGACAGATAGGGGCTGTCGGTTTCGGTGAGAAGCCGGTCGAGCGGGGTGCGTCGCACCACCTCGTGCAGATCAACCGCTTTTGGAAAGGTGACCGGACCACTGAAGGAGAGGTAGAAGCCAATCTCCAGGCATTGCTCAGCATACCTCCAGTCGCCGGAGAACGAGTGCATAACGCCGGTCAGACCATACGCTGCGTCGCGCAACACGCGAATCGTATCATCATGCGCATCGCGGCTGTGAATAACGACGGGCAATCCCAGTTCCCGCGCCAGATCGAGTTGCGCTCGGAAACAGGCTTCTTGCTGAGCGGCCGGAGCTGCATTCCAGTAGTAATCCAGACCGATCTCGCCAATAGCGACAACCTTCGGTTGCTCTGCCAGCGCACGCACCTGATCGAGCCAGTCGTCCGGCAATTCAGCCACGTGGTTCGGTTGCACGCCAACCACCGCGTACACCGGTTCATGCTGCGCCGCGAGGGCAACCGCAGCGTGCGACGTTGCCAGGTCGTAGCCAATTTCTATGATCCGCACAACCCCGGCAGCTGCGGCGCGCTCCAGAACAGCGCCGCGATCCGCATCGAACTGAGCCGATCCAAGATGAGCATGCGTGTCGATAAAGTGTGTTGCATCCATCGCGCCTGGTATTGTACCATGCAGACAGTCGTCTTCGCCGACCGACTGAGCCGTGATACAATAGCGCCATGCAACAGCAGGTCTGCATCCTGATTGTCGAAGATGATCCGGCGATCGCCACTCTTGTTGGGATCGTCCTGCGCGAAGCCGGCTACCGGACGTTACACGCCGACACTGCTGCCGACGCTCTTCGGCTCGCCGAAACAAACCCCTTTGACCTTGTGGTGCTGGACTGGATGCTCCCCGACACACCGGGGGTTCAGATCTGCACTGCCTTGAAAGAGCGAGCAGGACGGCGGTTTCTTCCCATTCTGATGTTGACCGCCAAAGGTGAACTCTCCGACCGGGTCACAGCGCTCGATGCCGGTGCCGATGACTATCTGAGCAAGCCATTCTATATCGAGGAACTGATGGCGCGCGTGCGGGCGCTGCTCCGCATTCGCGCGGCGGAAAACGAACGCGACGCTGCGATGGCAGCGCTCGAAGCGCAAAATGATGCGCTGCGCGTTGCCAATGAGCAATTGCGAACCATGCAGGCGCAACTTGTTCAGAGCTCGAAACTCGCCGCTCTGGGTGAGATCGTCGCTGGCGTGGCGCACGAACTGAACAATCCACTGGCGATCATTCTCGGCAACGCCGAACTGCTCTCACCGCAACATGATCCGGAGGATCAACGATCAGTCGCGCAGATCATCGAAAGCGCCAAGCGCGCTCGCCGTGTCGTTCAGAGTCTGGCAACCTTCGCCCGTCGTGGACCGATGGCAAAAGAGTGGACGTCGCCGACCGATCTAATCGAGCGCGTGCTCGATCTCAAACGGGCTGCCCTGCGATCTGCTGGCATTGCCCTCGAAGTCGTCTGTTCGTCTGATCTCCCGATGATCTGGGTCGATATTCCACAGATGCAACAGGTTCTGCTCAATCTTCTTCACAATGCTGAGCACGCTCTGGACGGCACGCCCGCGCCTCGGGTGTGGTTGACCGTCGTGCGCGGACACGCTGAAAAACCACCGTTGCCCCCAGCGCAAGCCGCCAATACTGGCGGTGCATTCGTATGCTTCGACGTTGCCGATAATGGACCAGGCATCCCGGATCATGTTATTGAGCGATTGTTCCAGCCATTCGTTACCACCCGCCCTCCGGGTCAGGGATCGGGGCTGGGTCTGGCGATAGCATATGGCATTGTGACCGGGCATGGCGGTCAGATCCTGATCAATACGCAACCGGCTCAGGGAACCACCGTACGGGTCGCGCTGCCGGTCAATTCGCCAGAGAGCGTTTTGGGACAGAAATGATGATCTCCCTGGTGCAGCAGCAACATTGTGTACGTTGTCCGGCGCTCGTCGCCAGTCGGCGGCGCATCGTTCATGGCTATGGCGACGTGATGAGCGGCATCGTCTTCATTGGCGAAGCGCCGGGGCGTTACGGCGCAGATCGAACAGGCATTCCATTTTGGGGTGATCGCTCAGGGCGCATCTTGCGCCGCATGCTGGTTCGCCTGGGTCTCGCCAGCGACGAAACTGCGACGGCGTCGCTACGCTGTTTCATCACCAATACAGTGCGCTGCTGTCCGCCGGGAAACCGCACACCCACGGCTGCGGAAGTGCAATCCTGTCGTGAATGGTTGGATACTGAACTTGATCTGATCAAACCACGCCTGCTTGTTCCGGTTGGGCGCATTGCGCTCCAGGAGGTGGGCAAACGGTATCTGAAAGGTGCGCCGGGCGCCATCCGCATGCTCCACGCAACCGTACTTCGCGGCAGAGGCGTCACCATCCTGCCCATGATGCACCCGGCGCGCATCAGTCGTGTCAATGCTGAAGCGTTCATTGCGGCGATGCAGCCGCTCGTTGACAGAAGGAATGAACCATGAACTTCGATCTGACTCCTGAACATCAGCGCATTCGCGCAGAAGTACGCCGCTTCGCCGAGCAAGAAATTGCTCCACGCGCCCGTCATGTCGATGAGACGGGAGAGTTTCCGGCAGAAACTCTACGAAAAATGGCAGAATTGGGCCTGATGGGTTTGCCGTTCCCCGAAGAGTATGGGGGCGCTGGCGCCGACAGTATTTCGACAGCGATTGCAATCGAAGAGATTGCCCGCGCCTGTGGCTCCACAGCGCTGATCTACGCGGCGCATCTTGGGTTAGGGTGCGCACCGATTGCCATGTTCGGCACCGAGGAACAGAAACGACGCTTTTTGCGACCAGCCGCCGAGGGACGGCATTTAGGCGCATTTGCGCTAACCGAACCGCATGCTGGTTCCGATGCTGGCGCCACCCGCACAACCGCACGGCTCGAAAACGGAGAGTGGGTGATCAACGGCGCGAAGATGTGGATCACAAGCGCCTCGGTGGCTGGTCATCTGATTGTCACGGCGGTGACCGACCCGGGGGAGCGCTACTCGATCAGCGCTATTATTGTGCCCGCTGGAACGCCAGGGTTGAGTTTTGGCAAACCGGAAGCCAAAATGGGGTTACGTGGCTCCATCACGAATGCGGTGACCTTCGAGGATGTGCGGGTGCCCGAAGAGAATCTGCTGGGACGACGCGGGCGCGGTTTGCAGCAGTTCCTTGCCGTGCTTGACGGTGGGCGCATTGGGATTGGAGCAATGGCAATCGGGTTGGCGCAGGCAGCGTTCGAGATCGCATCTGCCTATGCGCGTGAACGCACTGCCTTTGGCAAACCGATCGGTGCTTACGAATCGGTCTCGAACATGATCGCCGATATGGCAGTGGGGCTGGAAGCAGCGCGATTACTAGTGTACCAGGCGGCATGGTTGAAAGATCAGGGACGCCAGTACAGCCGTGAGGCGGCGATTGCCAAATTGTACGCCTCGGAGGTTGGCGAGAAAATCTGCCGCGACGCTATTCAGGTGCTGGGCGGATACGGCTACAGCAGCGAATATCCGCTCGAACGCATCTACCGCGATCAGCGTCTGCTTACCATCGGCGAAGGAACGTCGGAAATCCTGCGTGTGGTGATCGCTCGCCAGATTCTGGGAGAATTCGTTGGACGGTGATGAAGGTTGAGAGGTTGGGAGGTTGAAGGTTGAAGGTTGGGAGGTTGAAGGTT
>JAGHYV010000163.1 GCA_017743475.1 Roseiflexus sp.
GGCAGGCGTGGCGCTGGCACGCCACCGTCGCCGCCTACGCCGCGCGCCGCTGGTCGCCGGACGATGCCGCCCGCCGCGACCGGCTGGCGCGGCTGATGGACGCCTGGCGTGCCTGGCTGACCGACGTTGAGCCGGACGACGCCGCACGCCGGTTGACGGCGGAGCGGGCGAACCTGGAGCTGCTGGTGACGGACGCGCGCAGCGTTCCGGCGGAGACCGCCCGCGCCTTCCTGAAGACGCTGGCGGCAGCGCTGCCCGCGCCCGACCGCACGCTGGCGTTGCGCGCGATCCAGGCGCCGCTCTACGGCGCGCTGGTCGACCTGGCGCAAGACGACAGCGAACGGGCGTGGGCGTTGAACAATCTCGGCGTCGCGCTTAGAGCCTATCCGAATAACCTGGCGGCACGCAAGGCGATCACACCACAGGCGAAGTGGAGGAAGGCAAGATATAGCGCAGGCGATCTTCAAGGCGGCGCGCGACCTGGACGTAGCCAGGGTCCTTGTTGAGGTCATGCAGGAACAGACCGGGGGTATTGCCATCTTTGAGCGCCTGGGGTTCTGCGTCGAAGGTACGTTTAGCAATCACGCCCGCGATCGCTTTGGATCGCGACATCATCTCATGCTCGCCTACCACGTAACACGAGGGCCATGCCCTCAGGGCCATGCCGCGCGGGCCGGGCCCTGGCTCCTGTTCGCTCCCGCTCCCGGATGCGATGTATTCCGTGCGTGGCGGGCTGCGCGGCACGCCGCCAACCGTTGCGGGTAGGATCGCTACCGTAGGATGGCAATAGGATGGCAATCACACAACAGCCGGGAGAAAGCAATGATTCGCCTCTTACTGGTTGATGATCACCCGATCGTACTTGAAGGACTGCGCTCGATCTTCGAGTCATCCGACGACTGCCAGGTGATCGGGGAGCTTACCGGGAGCGTTGATCTTCACACTCAGATACTGGTGCGCGCTGCTGAACTGGATGTTGTCCTGCTCGACGCGCGTATGCCGGATTTCGACCCGATCGCCACGGTGCGCGCGCTGACAGCGATGCATCCGCCACTGAAGATCCTGATTCTCTCATCATATGATAGCCCGGAATATGTCCATGGCTTGATCAATGCTGGCGCGCAGGGCTACATTCTCAAGGATGAACCGCGCGAGACACTCCTGTCGGCAGTGCGCATCGTAGCCGCTGGCGACATGTACATCAGCCCCAGGGCCGCGCGCGTCTACGTGCAGCGGCAGCGCCGCTATAATGATGCGCGCGATCGGTTGATCGAGTTGACCGATCGCGAACGAGAGGTGCTCAGGCTGGTTGGTGCGGGCTACGACAACGAGCAGATTGGTAATGAGTTGACGATCAGCTATGACACGGTAAAGAATCACCTGCGCAATATCTATGCCAAGCTTGGTGTCACAAACCGGTACCAAGCCATCGTTTTCGCGTTTCGCAGCGGGTTGATCAGTCTGGAGTGACCGATACGCCGGTGTGGGCGCAAGGCAAGGGGACGATCGTGTTCCGGGGCAGCGTTCCAGGAAACGATCGTCCCCTTCTGCTTTTTTCATGCTGCGGCCCCAAGTGTCAGGACGGCCTGGAAGATAAGAGCGAGCAGGCCATAGACCAGGAGCGCATCAACCAGGCGCGCGGCCGAGAGCCGCGCCAGATAGGTAAGCGCGACGCCAACCAGGATCAGGTGCCAGGCGAAGAAGAGATCACACTGCCAGAGTACCTGCTGCATCAAGGGTGCAGGCTGGCCGAATTGTTCGATCAGTCCAGACACTCCCAGGTGCATTCGATCAATGCCCAGGAGCTCAGCCGCGCGGTAGATCGCCAGGCGCAGGCCAAGCGGCAACCAGAGCCACGGTGCGAGGCGCAGCGCTACGGCCGGGGTGATGGGAGCAGCCCCCCAGCGACTTACCCCTGCCAGCAACACACCATACACCGCCCACATGATGGCAAACGTCAGGACGAGCGTGGCCGCAGCTGCCAGCCAGACCAGCATAACTGGCGGGCTGCCAGCGCCTGTCGCGGCAATGGTCAGCATCATGTCAGGCAGCAAACTTGCGGCCATAGCCAGAGCAAGACCGGCAGCCAGCGCCAGAGGCGTCATACAGGCGCTGCACCGTGCCAGTACGCCGACTGTCCTACAGGGCCGGAAAAGTAACCTGGCAGGGCTGGCGCGTTCGTGATGTGAAGCAAACATCATCTTCCATCCTGTCTTTCTATGAGAAGACTTGCCAGAGATAGATCATGATCTCAACCGCAAACAGGAGCACGAGCAACAACTTCCACAAGCGTAGCCCAGTCAACCGGATGAACGCGAGATTACCAATGAGCCAACCCCCGGAACGGATGAGATCCGGGATCTGCACCCCGAACCAGTGGACGATTGTGCCCAGCAGGCCGATCCCGAAGCCGAGCCAGAGCAGGAGCCAGAACGTGTAATAGCGCCAGCCGGAGCTGAATCGCCACACACCAAGCAGGTCATGACCCGCTGGCCGCGCCGAAGGTCCAAAACGTGGGTAGAGCGGCTGGAGATACGGCGCCGCGCCATCGATGCTCTCAAAACCCCAGGCCAGATCGCGCCCGCCGACCGACATTCTGAACGCAGTTGCCGGCGCCTCCCGATTGCGATAAGGCGGTTCCAGTACAATGTCAGGTTCGATCGAAAACGCCAGGCGGTCGGCGGGAAGACTGCCAAAGTTCTGTACACCCTGCATGATCAGCTCCAGTTCAGCCAGCCATGGGACGGGCACCCCGCTCTTGTAGCGGCTCGTATCAACCGGCAGCCAGCCGATGCCTTCGATAAAAACCTCGTTCCAGGCATGAGCCTGCAGATGACCATAGGCAAAACTGCCGTAAAGCACGCGGCAAGGGATGCCAAGCGAACGGCACCAGGCCGCGTAGAGCAGCGAGTACTGCCCGCAGTCGCCGCGCCGCTCACGCCGCATCGCTTCGCTGCCGCGCGCCGCTGGCGGCCACTGGTAACGATAATGGCGCGCGAGATGGCGATGCAACCGATAGGCCTGCTCCAGAGGCGTTTGCGCATCGCCAACGATCCGCTGTGCCTCAGCAGCCACATCGTCTGAGAGCACCACCTGTGGCGACGAGCGCAAATAGACCGCACGTTCAGCCGGGTCTAGCGTGACCGCGGACGGCGAACCGCTTCTGTTGTACACGACCCGGTAGAGCCGCGCCTGCACCGTACCCGCCAGGGTTTCGCCGGGATCGAGCCTGATATGCGCGATCCGGTTCAGCCCCAGATGATCGGTCGTGATATGCGACAAGGCCGGTTGCCACGACCAGCGAATCTCACGCTGGGTAGGCAATTCTGGCGGCAAAGCAAGCCACAGTTCAACCGGTTCGCGCTGGGTGTTGGTGTAACGATAGTGAAGTGTGGTGCTTCCGGCTGCGACATAATGCAATGCCTGCGACACACCGGGCGCGTCAAGGGGCAACCGGTTCATGGGTGATCTGCGATTCATCAATACCCCTCCTGTGAGTCGGAGCGCGGCAGAGACGTTCTGGTGCGCGACGGCACGATGCAGGCGCCGGTAGCACAACCCTCCGGTTCGATCATGCGGCGGGAAGCGAACCAGTCGTAGAGCGGTTGGGCGACGCCCATCCGGCAGGCAAACCAGATCAGCGGCACCAGGGGCCAGGTTGCCGGTACCCGGGTTGCGATAACGAACCCTGCCTCGGTGCCTTCATACAGGCGTCCGTGCGCAAGGGCCTGTATGCGCCGCTCAGCGCGCGCCGGGTCGAGGCCGAAGCGCTCGACAACAGCAGGATCGCGAAACGAACGAAGCTCGATCAAACCAAAGAGATCCAGGTGGCGAATCCAGCGCATACTGCTACGGCACAGGGGGCACCAGCCATCAAAGAAGAGGCGCATACGCAACCCCGCAAGCCGTGGGCTGCGCCCCACTCGCCGCAGGCGCCGCTGCAGACGCCATCCGAGCCGGCGGCGCAAGGTTGTCATGTGTCGCAGGACGCTGCGATATTCACGATCGTTGATCAGCATCAACTCGACAGCAATCATGAAGAGCGAGAAGGTGATCAGGCCCATCATCGCGGCAATCCCGAGATGAAACATGCACCCCGCGGCCAGCGCCATGAGCCGCGTGTAGCGATTGAGCCAGAACAGAAATGGAAACGATACCTGAAACGCGACAGTCAGGTAGGTTAATGCGACCATCAGGGGGACATTCAGGTAAATCAATTCGGCATATCCAGACCAGCCGAACTCGCCGGTGCGCAGCACATAGTACAGTGCTGTACCACTCTGCCACATCTCGCCCTGGACCTTTGCCAGGCCGGAAACAAGGTACAGCAGGCTCAACTGGATGGCAATGGCGAGCATTGCTGCATTATGGAGCATTGCGCCAGACCAGCGGATAGCATTGTCGTGCGCGCGCCGCATCCGCACGCGTTCCGCGTCGAATGATAGATGGGCGCCGAGATGCGCAAAACAGGCATAGATGAGCACGATCTGCAAGAGATTATCGCCCCCATCCCAGAGGATTGGCGTACGTTCGTGCAACGACCAGAAGAAGACGCATGTCAGGAACGTCATGAGCCTGGTATGCCAGCCGACGACCCAGAATGTGGTGACCACCAGACCAAGGTGGTACAACAGATCGAAATACAGGCGATGCTCGCTGAACGCATAGAGCGAGAATGAGCCACTCTCGCGCAGATAGTCGCGAAAAGCATCGAATGACCATGCGGCATTCGGGCCGTACAGATAATATCGATCGAAGTAATTGATCAGGTATTGGTACAGGATCGTGAGCCCGGCCA
>JAGHYV010000053.1 GCA_017743475.1 Roseiflexus sp.
GTCGCACAGGATACCATCCCAGGCCAAAAAGCGCAAAATCTTATATAACGAGGTACTAGCCGTGGGGCTGATGGAAATTGAGAATTTAATCCGGTATGCGCCTCGCGCCGTCGGGCTGAAGCCCTCAGCTATGCGAGGCGAAGCCCGCCTGCGCGGGCTATACCGGATTATGTATTCAAAAGACCATTATGCACTGGCAATCGCACTGGCAAACATCTCCACCGTCACCACGTCTGCTGACACGCCCAGACGCGCCAGATCGCGCTGGATTTCGTCGCGGTAGATCGGATTCATCACAATAACCACGTCTGGTCGATACTCGCGCAAAAATGTCGGACTGACGATCTGTTGCCCGGTTCCTGCCATGAACATGCCATGCTTGTGCGGATTGATGTCCACGGTATACGTGATCTCACGCTCGATGCCAAGCGTGGTGAGGAACGCGACCCCTTTCGATCCCGATCCCCACAGCACCACCCGTCGCCCGGCGGCGTACTGATCGTTGAGATACGACCGCCAGCGGTGCAGCACCTGCGGCACTTCACGACGCAACGTTGCAACCCCTGCAGCCGTGCGATCCAGGTCATCCTCCAGACCGGGAAAGATGCGCCCGGCGCCACTGCCCGGTTGCGCCTCGATCATCAGATACTGGTCGCCGTAGTCGCGCCACAGGTCGATCACATCAAATCCGCACCGCCGGAAGAGACGCGCGAGTGAACCAGGGGTAAAGTAGGAACAATGCTCATAGTAAATATCCCAGAACCCGATCTCCTCCAGCACGCGGGTTGTGTCTGGAACCTGAAAGAAAACCGTTGTGTGGGGCTGATCGGCAAGCGTGCGTCGAACCATCCCCACAAACGCTGCTGTCTGATGGATGTGCTCCAGGGTCATCTTGCAGACGACGAAATCTGCATGCAGATGGGCATATTTTTCGGAATAGAAGTCGGTGATGAACGTCACACGCTCGCTGGGGCGCGCCAGGCTGCGCTGCGCAACATATGCCGGGTCGATGCCGATGCCGCGATTTTCGCCCAGGTCGCACAGCAGAGTGATGAACTCCCCTTTGCCACACCCGATTTCAATAATGTCCTTCCCGCGCAGGTCGTAGCGTTCAATTAGATGCTCTGCCAGCCGGCGCGCAAACGCATTGAACGTCGGCGAATACCCCTGCGTTTCTTCGTAGCGTTCGGAATACTCGTGGAGCGACGGGTCGAACGCAGTATTGCTGATGAACCCGCATGCCCGGCAAAAGCCGAGGCGAATATCGCCACGCGGATAGGTGATGGCTTCCTTGCGGGTGGGGAGCAGCAACACGCTGTGTACTGGCACGCGCTCCAGTTCGTAGAAGATCTCCATTCCGACAGCGCTGCAACTTGGACAGGGTATAGCAGCCATAGCGTTCCTCTTGCATACAACTGGCGTACTACACAATAATCGGACTGGGGATGGGAATGATGAACCTGCCGCCGCGCTGCCGATACTCCGCCTGCTGACGCAGAATCTCGTCGGCGAAGTTCCACGCCAGCAGCAGGACATAATCCGGTTGCTGCTCCAGCAGCGCTGTGGGAGGGACAATCGGCAGATGGCTGCCGCTCATGAACTTGCCCTGCTTGTATGGATTCAGATCGGCGACAAAATCGATCAGTCGGGTGTCGATCTGGCAGTATGCCAGCAATGTGGTGGCTTTGGCGGCAGCGCCATATGCAGCGATCCGTTTGCCCTGCCGCTTCAATTCGTGCAACAGCGCCATCAATTCGTCGCGAATAATGTGCACCCGGTCGGCAAACGAACGATAGAAATCAACCCGATCCACGCCGCGTTCGCGCTCCATCGCCAGCAAGTCCCGCACCCGTTCGCCAACATCCTCGCGCCGCGCAACGAACAGGCGTAACGATCCGCCATGGATTGGAGTGCGCTCGACATCGTTGAGGTACAGACCATTGGCGCGGAACAGCCGGTCGAGCGCTGTCACTGAGAAGTAACAGAGATGCTGGTGATAAATAGTATCGAACTCGCAGTGATCGACCAGATCAACCACATATGGGCATTCGATCACTGCAATACCGTCATCCTTGAGCATAATGCGGATACCACTCACGAAACCGTTGAGGTCGGGCACATGCGCCAGGACATTATTTGCCAAGAAGACATCAGCAGCCTTGCCCTCGTTGCGCAATTGCAGCGCCAGTTCTCTGGTAAAAAACGTATTGAGGGTAGGAATGCCAATCTTCCGCGCAGCCTCTGCCGGGGCGCGTGCCGGGTCGATGCCGAGCACCGGAATGTTGCGTTCGACAAAGTTCCGCAGCATATAGCCATCATTGCTGGCAGCCTCGACCACCAGGCTTTCCGGTCCCAGCGGACGCGACGCCATGATCGCCTGGGCGCTGCGGGCAAAATGGTTTAGCAACGATTTCGAGACTGACGAAAAGTAGGGGTATTCGGCATAAAACAGCACTTCGGGATCAACGGTTTCCTGAATCTGGAGCAGCGCCGAATCCGGGCAAAACACCAGCGTCAGCGGTGCGAATGGCTCCTCACCGCCGAGTTGATCTGCCGTGAGCAACCGATCCGCCAGCGGCGTGACGCCGAACGACAGGATCGGCAGCAGATTGGGCGAACCGCTGGCACGGCAGCGTTGTTCAACACGGTACAGCATGGCAACCTTCCTCATCTATCACTCGCTGCTACGCCGATCCAACCGCCAGCGCCTGCTCAGACCAGCGCAACGACGAGTCGAGTCGTCCCGACGCGATCAATTTGCGAATACGGTCGATGCGCTTGTACCGCGGACCCTCAAAATCTTCGAGTTTCAACCCGATTGTGCGGTAGGCGTCGTAGAGTTCCTGCGCGCCCTTTCGCGCATCCCAGACAGGCTGAAAACTCGGCAGCACGCGCTGAATCTTCGAGCAATTGACGCGGTAATTTCGCTTATCGGATTGTGCGCCCTCGGCGAACTGAATCCGGCATCCGGGCACCGTCTCATACACAATCTGCGCCAGATCGCGGATGCGATAATTATCCTCATTGCGCCCGACGTTGAACGCCTCGTTGTGGATCAACTCGCGTGGCGCTTCGAGCACGGCGATAAACGCGCGCGCAATGTCGGCGATATGCACAATGGGTCGCCAGGGTGTGCCATCGCTCTTCAGGTAGACCAGACCCGTCGTGTATGCCCAGGCGACAAGGTTATTCAGCACCAGGTCGAAGCGCAGACGCGGCGATACACCATAGGCAGTAGCATTGCGCAAATATGTTGGGCTAAAGTCGGCATCGGCGAGTTTCGCTAGGTCTTTCTCAACCAGAACCTTCGAGCGACCGTAGGGGGTCACTGGATTGAACGGCGAGGTTTCGTCCAGCATATCATCACCGGCAGCCCCATAGGCGCTGCACGACGATGAGAAAATAAAGCGCTTGATGCCTGCCTGCTTTGCCAGCATCGCTAGGCGTACCGACGCCAGATAGTTGATTTCGTAAGTCAACTGCGGATCGAGGTCGCCAAGCGGATCATTTGACAGACCGGCGAGGTGCATTACAGCATCGACGCCGTGCAGATCGGACGCTTCGACATCACGAATATCTTTCCGAATCTCCGGAACCTCGACCGGCGGCTCGCCGAACGTGCAATCCTCGAACAGATCGCTATCCAGACCAATCACCTCATAGCCGCGTTCGAGCAGCATCGGTGTGAGCACCGTTCCGATATACCCTTTGTGTCCTGTGACTAACACGCGCATGGTTGCATCCTTTCAGCACATTCCCATCGGATACGGCGACGCTACTCCCAGATCTTCCAGGGTGCTTTGCCGGTTTGCCAGAGACTTTCGAGCAACTTTTTATCGCGCAGCGTATCCATACACTGCCAGAAGGAGGTGTGTTTGTATGCCATCAGTTGCCCTTCGCGCGCCAGGCGCTGCAATGGCTCACGCTCCCAGGCAGTATCGTCGCCGTCGATATAGTCGAACACTGCCGGTTCGAGCACAAAAAATGCGCCGTTGATCCATCCCTCGCCAGTCTGCGGTTTTTCATTGAACTCGATGATTCGATCCCCATCCAGTTCCAGGTGCCCAAAGCGCGCTGGTGGACGCACAGCAGTCAGCGTTGCCAGTTTGCCATGTGATCGGTGAAATTCGAGCAGGGCATGCAGATTAACATCCGAAACACCGTCGCCCCAGGTCAACATAAAGGTCTCATTGCCGAGATACGGCGCCAGGCGTTTGATCCGCCCACCGGTGTTCGTCGGAATGCCGGTATCGATCAATTCCACATTCCAGTCCGGACGATAGCCGCCATTCATTTCAACGACGCCAGAGCGCAGGTTGACCTTCAGATTGCTGTTGAGCGAGCAGTAATCAACCATGTACTTCTTGATGACTTCCCCTTTGTAGCCGAGGGCGATGACAAAGTCTTTGAAGCCGTAATACGAGTAGTGCATCATAATGTGCCAAAGGATCGGGCGACCGCCGATCTCGACCATTGGTTTCGGCTTAACTTCAGTCTCCTCCGAGAGGCGTGATCCGACTCCACCTGCGAGAATAGCGACTTTCATAGCGAGTTCCTCCGTGCAACCGTTGTAAGATCCGTTTTACGCATGCGGCGTAGCGCCCGTGCCCCTAGTTGACGTCCGGCATGCACAACATCATTCCCCATCCGCGCCCAATTGTGATCGGAGGCAATCCAGTGCAGTAAGGCAACATAGCAGCGTCGTGTCTCCTCCGGTGGGAGAGGTGTTGCGCGAATGGCTTTGATGTACTCGTAGAGTGTGCGAAAATACGGCATCACGATTTTGCCTTCGTTCGCTGGATCGAACCAGGCGGCACGGGCACGCAGTTTCGCCACGCGCACTGACTGCGCCGGATGACGGCGTGAAATGAACAGATGCTCAGGCACTTCATAGAAGGGTCCGAGCAACCCCAGTCGCGCCAGCAGTATCCGATCTGATGGTACATATGCGCCTATCAGCGGTGTGCGTCGCAGCACATCAGCGCGTATGACGCCGAATACCTGAAAGCAGGGATGGCCGATGCAGATCAGGTCGTGAAAGCGAACGCTCGCCAGAGGCGATTCAGTGCGCAGACGTTCGTCGTAGGTGTACAGCGTATGACCTGCCGGGTCGATGACACGGGTGCGACTGAAGGCGAGCACGACCTGCGGATCACGGTCGAGCGCCGCCACGCACCGTTCAAGAAACGTCGGTGCGATCAGATCATCGTGGGCATGCCACTTGAAATACACGCCGCGCGCCAGACTGAAGGCATAGTTGAAATTCCACGCTGCACCGCGGTTGATCTCGTGGCGCACATACCGGACGCGGGGATCACGCATCGTGTACGCGTGGCAGATCTCTGGCGTGGCGTCGGTTGAGGCGTTATCCGAAATAATCACCTCAAAATCGCCAAATGTCTGTGCCAGGATGGAATCAATCGCCTGACTCACAAAGTTTTGCCCGTTGTAGATGGGGAGCGCAATACTGACACGCGGTACATCGTTGCTCATGCCTTTATGCACCCTTATGACCTTCCTGCCGATTTTCCGCCTTATGTCGCCCAGGTTGCTTTATGTATCACCAGACGGGTCGCGACCGCGAGGTCGTTCAACATTTCCCAGCGCGTTCGCCGCAACCACCACTGCATATGGGCATAACAGAGCAGACGATCGTGCCATGCCAGCGGCACACGCCCGATCACGCGCAGGAGTTCGAGCGTCCACCGCCAGTGAGTCAGCTCGATCTTGCCGCGATTACGCGGATCGAACCAGACCTGACGCTTCTGATAGTCACGATTTGCCTGCACTGAGGCTTCCTCGTGATCGCGTCGCAGGAAAAGATACTCCGGCACTTCGTAGAATTCGCCCCGCAGGATCAACTCAGCCAGCAGGATCATGTCCGACGACGAATAAGCGCCGATCAGCACCGTCTGGCGCAATACGTCGGTGCGAATGAGCCCAAAGATTGCGTTGATCCAGTTACGCGCCACCCGCAAATAGGCATAATACCGGGAGAACGCCGACGCCTGGCGAAAGTGCAGGCTGTCTTCATCGTAGCCAATCACGCGATCGTGTTCATCGATAAACACGGTTTTCGAGTGACAGAGTACAACGCTAGGATGAGCATCGAGCACGGCGACGCACTGTTCGAGATAGGTTGGCGCGAGCAGATCATCGTGGGCATGCCACCTGAAGTACATACCGCGCGCCAGATGAAACACGCGGTTGTAGTTTGGTGCAGCGCCCAGATTGCGCTCGTTCCGCACATACCTGATGCGGGGATCACGCATCGTGTACGCGCGGCAGATCTCCGGCGTGGCGTCGGTTGAGGCGTTATCCGAAATAATTACCTCAAAATCGCCAAATGTCTGCGCCAGGATCGACTCCAGCGCTGAGGCAAGGTACCGCTCACCGTTGTATACTGGTAAACCGATGCTCACTCGCGGAGTTGGGTCTTTCCCGATTCGATTGACGACCATACGATGTGTTACTGCCGTTTGTGAGGATTTCATAGGCTGGAATAGCTACGATTTCTACTATAAACGGTCAAGAGAACTTTTTCAATTGCAATCTGTTTATTAACCTGGAAATAGTCGGGTAGTGTTGTTCAAAATTTTGTCATTATTCAAACAGAGTACGTTCAACGATTTCGCACACGACATGCGCGACAGTGATATGCACTTCTTGAATGCGCGCCGTATTGTGCGATGGAACGCACAGACAGAGATCGACGTGGTCAACCAGCGTTCCGCCCGATGCGCCGGTGAGTCCGACGGTTGCCATGCCGCCGTTGCGCGCGGCGCGCATGGCAGCAATGACGCTCGCCGAGATGCCGCTGGTGCTGATCCCGATGACCATATCGCCGGGGCGTCCCAGCGCCTCCACCTGGCGGGCAAAGACGCGCTCGTAGCCGTAATCGTTGCTGATAGCTGTCAGAATTGAGGTGTCGGTCGTCAGTGCGATCGCTGGCAATCCGTGCCGCTCACGGCGGAAGCGGCTGACGAACTCGGCGGCGATGTGTTGCGCATCCGCTGCGCTGCCGCCGTTGCCACATAGCAACAGTTTGCCGCCGCGCCGGAATGTCTCGACAACCCGTTCCGCAATCGCAACAATCACCGGCGCCTGCGTCTCGATGGTGCGGCGCTTGACGTCGATGCTCGCTTCAATCTCATCAATCACCCAGCGGGTGAAAGAGTCGGATGGTGAGTTCATACACAGTTCCTGAGTTGCATGTCCGACAGTTACACAGTCCCATCACGCGCCATCAGCGAGCGACCGTGCGTCAGCGCCGCTTTGTACAATCCGATGTACTTCTGCGCTACTGAGTCCATTGCATAACGCTCGACAATGCGCTGACGCGCGCGCGCGCCCCACGCTGGCATACTGAATGCTTCCGGCAGCGCCCGCGCAAGCGCAGCAACATCCTCCGGCGCAATCAGTCGCCCGTTCTGTCCATCATCGATCAGTTCCGCCGCTCCGCCAACTCGTGTTGCGATACAGGGGAGACCGCATGCCATCGCCTCGAGGAGCGCAACCGGCATGCCTTCGGTACGCGAGGGGAGCACAAAAGCGTCAGCTGCCCGCAGATACGATGCGGTATCGGTTGTGCTGCCGGTGAAGATCACCGACCGATCAAGCCCTAGGCTGTGCACCTGCTGCACCAGGCGCTCACGCAGTTCACCATCGCCGACCAGTACCAGACGGGCATCGGCAAGCGCGGCATCACGTTGCGCCCAGGCATTGAGCAGAATATCAAGCCCTTTGGCGACGGTAAAACGTCCAGCAAACATGATCAGCGGCGCGTCGGGCAGATGGAGGTTTCGTCGCAGTGCTTGCCGTTCTGCAGGAGTCGCTGGCGCAAACCGTTCGACATCCACGCCATTCGGAATATCCCAGATACGTGCCTCCGGCACGCCCATCGTGCGCAGTTCGTGGTGGATATCGCGCGCAATTGCAACGAATGCATCACCCCAAAGCAGCGCAGCCGCAACGCGTAGTTTGCCGGTCAGCGGACGGAGCCTGGTAATCTTTGCCACGTCACCGCGTGGACCGCGCCCATGCGGATTGATAACCAGACGCTTTCCCGGCAGTGCGCGCCCCATCAGCGCCAGCGTCATGGGCGAAATCATCTGGTGGCAGTGCAGAATCTGGTATCGCCGCCGTTCACGCAGCAGAACTGCCAGACCCGCGATCAGATAACTCCATCCGGCAATCGCGCGCCCTCCTGAAACGCCAACACGATACGTCGGTATGCCTTCGACTTCTTCGTATGATGCGGCGCCAGGATACGGACGGGTAACGACCATCACATCAACGCCACGCGACCGCAAGGCGCGACTGAGCGCCAATGTATGCGTCTGTGCACCGCCGACCGAAGGATAGAAATCGTGCATGACCATGGCCACGCCAATCGTCATAGAGCCAGCCTCCGAATCATACTGACGACCTCTGATCTCCAACAGCAACGATCTCCGCCCGTTGTTCAGGCGCGACGAGCGAAAGATACAACTGCTCGTGCCCGCGCACATACTGCTCAATACCGAATTCCTGACGAACCTTTGCCCGACTACGCTGACCAAACAGGCGCTGCTGATCTGGATTGCCAAGCATCTCGATTAGCGCATCAGCCAGGGCGGATACGTTTCCTGGCGGCACGAGCATCCCTTCCACGCCGGGAGTCACCAGGTCGCGGCACCCGCCGACATCGGTCAGAACGACCGGACGCGCCGCTGCCATGGCTTCGACTGCCGTGACCGGCAGCCCTTCCCACAGGGACGACAGCGTGAACACGTGCGTTTCCGACAGAACGACCGGAATATCGTGCCGCAGTCCTTCAAAAGTCACGGCATGAGCAATATTGATCGAGAATGCTTGCTGGCGGAGCGCAGCCTCCAGGCGTCCGTTGCCAACAATGCGGAGACGAGCGTCCGGGCGTTTGTGAAGAACCAGGCGAAATGCTTCCAGCAGGATGTGGTACGCCTTCTGTATATCCAACCGCCCGATAGTGGTCACCGTTGGCGGAAGACCGTCTGCGACACCCTCGGCAATCGCCAGGTACGGCTCCATTGGCACAGCATTTTTGATTGCAACGAGCCGCGACGGAGGAATCTTCCACTGACGTTCATATGCGCTACCGATGCTTGGCGCAACCATAACCAGGCGTGTCGTCAGCGTTCGCGCCGTCAGGCGTTGCAACAGGCGGCGGTGAAACTTCTGCTGATCATAGTCGTGGGGAATGTTGTGCATCGTCGATACGACCGGAACGCCGGTCAATGCGCCAGCAACACGCCCGACCACGTCGGCGCCGGTGAGGTGGGTATGCACCACATCGAAGTTGCCCTCACGTATGATGCGCACTAGCGACGCAACCACCCGTGGCTCATAGAAGCGACGCGCGCTCAGCATCGTCAGCGGAATGCACGTCGACTCGAACTCCTGCCGTAACGGTCCGTCGTGCAGCGCGACCAGGTGACTGTCGAACCGTTGCGGATCGAGACCGTTCAGCAAACCCGGCAGCAACCGTTGCGCTCCGCCCAGCCCAAGTGTTTCGATAACATGCAGGATGCGCAGACGTTTCATCAGATCTGTTTCCATTCCAGGTCTACAGGTTGTGCACCCCGCAACCGCAATCGGGCAAGCGGTGTGCGATCTACCAGAGCGGTGTACCATTTCCTGCCAAGCAATCCACGTAGCGCCACGCGCACCTGTTCCTGCGGATTCTCAAACGGATAGATGAGGACGCGCAGCGCATGATAGAGTTGTGTCCTGCGCGGCATATCGAAATCTACCGCATAAGTAGCGCGCATCACCTCAACATCAGTCCAGGCGCGCAGGAGCAGCAGTGGACGCCACCCCACTGGTTGAAAGGCACAGATTGCACGAAATGCAATCGCCTGTTGTCCCGACAAACGATGCCACATGTTCTCATGGGCCAACCCGCCGCTGTGCCAGCGATACACACTGAGCGGTTGATGCACGAATCCAAGCGAACCACGCGCAGCAATCCGCACCCACAGATCCCATTCCTCTGCCCAACGCATCGTTGTGTCAAAGCACCCCGCCGCAATCAGCGCATCCCGGCGCACCATCACCTGTGATGGATTCCCGACAATATTGCGCACCATCACTTCGCGACGCGCATCCAGGTTACGACGAGGACCAAATCGTTCCAGATAGCGACGATCCTTTTCGAACTTCCACGTCCAGCGATCACAACTGACCAGGGCGACATCGGGGTGTGCGGCGACATATGCCAGTTGCAACTCTGTCTTTGGCGGCAACCAGAGATCATCGGCATCGAGGAATGCAACCAGATCGCCGCTCGTTTCCCGAATGCCGCGATTACGCGCTGATCCAGGTCCTCCGTTTCGCTTATAGACGTAGCGCACCCCATGTGAGGCGTAGCGTGCCACTACCCGGGCAGTATCATCGGTCGACCCATCATCGATGACCACAATCTCGTCCGGAAGGCGTGTCTGCGCCAGAACGCTCTTGATAGCATCCTCAACAAAATGCGCCGCATTGTACGTTGTGATAATCGCGCTCACGCGCAATCGGTCAGTTTTTATTGACATGGCGGTTAATCTATGAAATGAACGACCCTGCCATCCAGTCGCTTACGAGCGCGCCAGGGCTGCACGCACCATGGTTGTTGCTTCTCTTAGCGTGTCGCGACTGAACAATGCCAATGCACCACTATAGACAATTCCGCCAGCGATTGCCGGAACGATTAACCCCACGAAATTCAACGGCAGCAGTGTTGCAATTCCAGCAACTGCCAGCGCCATAATCGCAGTTGCTGCAACAATCGGCGCCAGGAACCGGATCATATCAACGAAACGAAATCCAAGAATTCGCTGGACGACGATGCTATCCAGTACGGTTGAAGCCAGAGAAAGCGCAACCATACCGGCAGCCACGCCATTAATACCCCATTGTGATACAAACCAGAGTGTGGCTACTACCCAGGGCAGTTTGATCAGTGTTAGCTTCGTTAGCAGATCAGGTCGATTGATCGACTTGTACACGATGCCAGAGACATACGCAACGGACGCAATGCCAATTTCGAGTGCGATCAGTTGCATTGGTACAATCGCTGGTTGCCACTCCTCGGTATAAAACGTGGTGACAAAAGCCGGTGCGAGCAGTGCGATTCCAACTGCTGCTGGAAAAGCAAATAACGCGAGATAACGCAGGTAACCGAAATAGGCTGTCGCAAGCTGATCCTTATCCGCCTGTAACCGCGACAATACCGGAAATGCCACCATCATTACTGTATCGACAGTGCTGCGGATGAACATCTCCGGGACACGATAAGCAATCGTGTAGATACCCAGTGCAGCGCCGCCGAGCACCCGACCAACGATGATATAATCAACATTGACCATAAATGTACCAACCAAGCCAACAGCCACAATATTGATGCCAAATCCCAGCATTTCGTAAAGGACGCCCCAATCAAAGGTGCGAGTCGGGCGCCAGCGCACAATCGCCCACGGTATGACCACCTCAAGCACCTTGTTCACCAGTTCGGCAACGACTAGACTCCAGACGCCGAACCCCTGCCATGCCATGCCAATCGCCACACATGCCTTGATAACATTGCGTGCAATACCCGGCAAAAGGTATGCTTTGAAACGCAGATCCCGCTGCAGCATCGCCATCGGTACAGTTCCGATCCCGACGAGCAGCAAACCTATGGAGAGAACTCGCAGTAACGGGACGATCTGAGGTTCATTGAAGAAATCGGCGATGAGCGGCGCCATCAACCAGGCGACAGCATATAACACGATGCTGCTGCCAATACTGATGACAAATGCTACGTTTTGCGCCACGTCGAGCCTGTCACGACGAGCTATCAGCGCATGACCAACACCAAAATTGTTGAGCAGGTCAAGAAAGCCGATAACAATCGTGCAGTAGGCGATAATGCCAAACTCTGCCGGTGCAAGCAACCGTGCCAGAATAATGGTTGTAATAAAGGTGAGCGCTTTCGTGCTCAGAAAAGACAGAAAAGACCAGAATGTGCCACGCACGGCGCGCGTGCCGATCTCCGCAGGTGATGTCGTTGTTTGCACCGGAACCGCTCCTCCTCCAGCATTGCTCAGTCGATTGATGTTGTTGCCCGGCAATCATTCACGCTCCACTGCCCGTTCTGCCGCACTACCACGAATGCCGCACATAGAACCGCTTGCGATACCCGTCGACGAGTGCAAGCCAGTTTCCGTTCTGCATATGATGAAGATCGAGGGTGTGCATCCCGCAAGCATTCCAGCCGGCGCGCTGCGGGGCAAGCACGGATGCTGTGCCATACGGTCGCTCAGCATAGCGTTCAGGAGTTAATTCCGTGATCTCGAATGCCAGGACCCGTTGACCATAGTGCTGCGAACAATCCTGCGCAAAGCGCACCAACCGCTCTCCATCGTGCACCACCCGTCCCGCCGGGCGCGCGCTGCGCGGATCATGCTGCACGATTGGACTGCACGGATGCTCCTTCCAGGGACCAGACGGCGTCGTTGCGTGATACAGGCGCAGGGCGCCGTTATCCTTTATGCCCGTCCCGACGAACATCCACCAGCGCCCCTGATACACAAACGGCGTCGGATCGAGGTACTCGTCACCTTCGAGCAGCGTTGCCACGTGCGTCCAGCGCAGCGGAAACTCAACCGCGCGATAGAGCCGCACCTGACGGCATGCTGCTGTTTCGGGGGTCATGTAGAATGATCCGTCCCATGCAAACACATGGGGGTACGACAGATGAAATGGCTCGCGCAGCACAATCTGGCAATACTCCCAGTCTTTTCCATTGCGACTCGTCGCCAGACCGATCTGCCCACGCCGCAGGGTCGCGTGCAGCACCTCGAAGAACAGCAACCAGCGATCCTCTGTGCGCACCAGGAACGGATCAGCGACAAACAGCGCCGGGACATCGCGTACATGTGCAGCGGTCAACACCGGGTTGCGCACATCAGGCATCGGCGCAAGCGTCAGTGGACTGCCGCCACTATAGAGACCGATTGCCCAGTCATCCTTGCGCCGGATGCGTCGCAAAAACGGGAGTGCTTTTCGTAGAGATGCCAATAGCGTGCTCATCGTTGTGCAACCTGTACCGGCTGAGTCGAGCGTTCGGTTGCTTCGCGCTGTGCAATAACGACCAGCGCCACCGCCATGCCGACCTGCAACCAGAACATATACCCATAGGCGCCGTGCAGAAAGAGCGATGTTACCAGGTATCCGAGGAAACCGACCTTCACGGCTACCGAGAGATCCGCCATGCGACGTTCGCCGACTGCTGCGAAGAGCCGCTCTGCAACACGGAGCCTGCTCCACACAGCCAGGATCAATCCGATGAAGACGGCAAAGCCGACAACGCCCTGTTCAGCAGCGACTTCCAGATAGAGGTTGTGCGCATCACGCTCGGTATTCGAGCCAGCGCCTTCGATCTGGTTGATATAGTCCCGGTAATGGAACCGGTAATTCCCGCGTCCAACCCCGAAGATCAGATTGTCAGCCAGCATGGTCAGAGCGATTTCAGCCTTGACTGATCGCCCCTGGATCGATCCATCGTTATACGCACCTGCGTGTGCCACACCGGGCATGATTTCTTCCAGGGTGCCGAAACGCGTGCGGAACTCAGGCGGTGCGACGTACAGGAGCGCCCCGACAAGCAGCAACACCAGCAAATAGCGGGCATCGAGCCGCAGATACATCGCATACACCACCAGCACGATCACAGCTCCCAGATACGCGCCGCGCGAGAATGTAAGTCCAATCGCCGAGAGTAACAACAGGAGCGCGGCAACACCAAACGTCTTACCACGCCAGGTACGCCCGTTGAGGATTGCCCATACTGCCAGCGGTACCAGCACCAGCAGCAACTGACCGAAATAATTCGGATCGTTGACCGTGCCAAACGCACGCGCGCGGTCGTCCATCGTGGTGGAAATCTGGCGCACTGCCGATTGTGCAAATCCCCAGTAGTTGTTGTCGTAGGTGCGGGTGATTTCCTGGTAGACGGTCAGCGCGCTCAGTGTCGCGCCAACGATCAGCAACCCCCAGATTGCGCGTTCGAATGCGATGCGTGTTGCCAGCAGGTTGAAGATAAGCACGGCGATGATGCAATCTTTTGCCGTGTCGATCAGTTGCTTCATCACTGCATCAGTGCTGCGTGCAAACCAGAGACCGATCGCCCCCACCACCAGGTATGCCAGAATCCACCAGATAACCGGGTCAGACACCAGACCTCGCGGACGTTCGGTGAGAAATCGTCGCGCCAGCAGCACAACCGTCAGGATGGCGACCATCGGCTTGACCAGGGACGGGATGCCGTGATACTTGATCAGAACGTCTTGAATGTTCCCCCAGTGGATCACCAGCAACGTAGCTGCAATGTACTCCGGCTTGAAGAACGAGAGCGCCACGAGAATCACCCCGCCTACGCCGCCGAGCAGCACCCACAGCGGTACATCGCGCGACAGCACGAACCCTGCGGTGACGGAAACCGCCGTGACCACTGCGATCTGCACCCAGGCATGGCGCCAGAGTTCGACGCTTATCTGAACCGGATGCCTGAGCATACGTTCCAGCTGCATAAGACCCTCATAATGTCATTGTGTCCTGTCGATGCTCCTCACCGCCGGGCGGATCGGTCAAACCACGCGAACAAAACAGGAGGACAGCGCTATTTCTCAGACGACGCTTTGTGCTGTGCTAGAACGGTTGCCTCAGCCGACGAGAGCGCCGGTTGCTGCAGGATCAGCGGCTTGTCATCAAAAATATCGATGCCTGACCGCAGTGCGGAAAGCGCATGCTCCATCAAAGCAAACGCCACACCCAGAATCAGGCCAAAGATCAGCCCAAGCGTTAACAAACGCGCTGGCTGCGGTGCGATGGGAGAAGTTGGCGGCATAGCCGGGTCGATCACTTCCATCGAGATAACCTTCTCATAATCCTGACCGAGCATCTTCTGCGCCACAGTATTGGCGACCGCAGCTGCGAAAGCCGGATCAACGCTCTGCGCGCGCACTTCGATCAGGTTGGTCTCCGGCGGCGTGATCGTCTGCACGCGCGCTGACAGCACCGCTTCTACCGGCACCCCCATCTCGCGTGCGACCTCTTCGTGCATTGACATGCTTATCGCTTTGCGCGCAATCGTGTTGATGACATTGCGCCGCGTCAGGGCGTTGATTGTGTTCAGGATCTGGTTCGGGTCTTCCAGAACAACACTCGGCTTTAACTCCACGATTGTCGAAGCCTGATAGACCGGCTTCTGCAAAAGCACGAATACCGCAGTACTTCCGACAGTTAATGCAGTTGCCAGAACAATCAACCACCAATTGCGGATCAAAACGCGAACAAACGTAGACAAGCTCATCGGTTAACGCTCCCTTCTTTACTGCTACCCGTTTGATTGATACACGACATCAGCGGATGCCTGTCGCTCATCATCACGCCGTTGAACGCGGCGCCAGAGCGACGTGTGGCGTCCGGTCAGAAAGCGATACAGCCCGATCAAAGCGGCGCGATTGCCATTCACCAGAAATGCCGGAATGTACAGCACTTTGCCCAGTCTCCCGCGTGGTTCGCTGCGCCCTCCCAGCCATGCCAGCGCGTAGAACAGTGCCTGAAGCGCCAGCATGATTACATTGAAAGGATGCGCCAGGCGTGCCAGACCGCCGTGCGCAGCCGGACGGACGACCGCCGCAAGGTTGGCGATCAGGGCGCCGATCATCGCCAGCGGCACGAGCGGACGCAGGTATTTGTGCGATACGATCTGCCAGACGAGTAGCGGATTCGACCAGGGCAACACCTTGTGCGAGAAGCGCATCATGACAAACCGCTGTGCAACGATGCGCGCACGTCGCTCACGCTCATCGCGCGTCGATGATGAGATGCGCTCGACCGAGCGGGCATCGGGAGCGTAGACAACGCGGCATCCCTGCTTCAGCACATGCATGGCAAGGAACAGGTCGTCCGCCATCAACCTGGCTTCTGGCGGCATCGGTCGATCAAGCAGGGAACGACGCACCGCCATGATTTCGCCGACTGCGCTGGTGCAACTGCCGAGCCGTGTTTCCTGACGCTTGATGTACGACTCGTACTTCCAGTACAACCCTTCCGAGTCTCCCAGGGCGCCATCTCCTTCGGCGATGACTTTGGCGCCGCTGACAGCGCCAACATGCGGATCGGCGAATGGCGCTACCAGCGCGCGCAGGGCATTGGCGCTATAGAAGTTGTTGGCGTCGGACAGCACAACGATGTCGCCGCGCGCCTGTGGCAGTGCGCGCAGAATGGCCACCATCTTCCCTGCGCGCTCCGGTCGGTAACTCAGTTCGACCCCCTGATCGGCAAACCCGGCGACAATCTCCGGTGTGGCATCATTCGACCCATCGGCGGCAACCAGGATCTGCAACCGCTCGCGTGGATAGTCGAGCGCCAGACTGTTTTCAAGCTTCGCCGCAATTACGTTTTGTTCGTTGTACGCCGCAATCAGCAGCGTTACTGTTGGAAGATCGGCGAGCGGCGGGAATGGGCGCGCCGGTCGCAACCGCGCCAGAACGGTCAACAGCGCCGGATACCCCGCGTAGGTGTATGCGATGGTTGCCACACAGAACCAGAACAACCGACCACTCATCGCATAACCTCCGACTGGCGTTGCAGCGCAGCGTGGTAGACCGCTTCGGTGCGTTCGAAGAAGCGCTGTCGCGTATAGTGCTGCTCGACGGCGCGCTGCCCCTGCTGACCCAACTGCTGCACCAGTTCGGGATTATTGAGCAGAAAGATGATCTGCTCCGCCAGCGCGCGACTATCACCCGGCGGGACAAGGATGCCATTCTCCATCGGGCGCACATGTTCGGGAATGCCGCCGACGTTTGTTGCTACGACCGGCTTCGCACAGGCGAACGATTCGATGATAACAATGCCGAATTCTTCCTCCAGCGAAGGGAGCACAGTAAAGTCAGCGAGCGCCATAATATCAACTGCATCGCTGCGCGCTCCTGCGAACGTGACATGACGCGCCACACCCAGATCACGCGCTGCCCGTTCGAGCGAGGCGCGTTCTTCGCCATCGCCAACCAGCACTGCCTGAAGGGTTGGATGTGCGCGTACCACCGTCGGAAGCGCCCGTAGCAGATGGATGTGCCCTTTGCGCGCGACCAGGCGCCCGACACTGGCGATGATCGGCACCGATCCGTCGAGACCAAGGTCTTCCAGCAAACAGCGACGACGCTCTTCGGAGAGAGATAACGGGATGTTAATGCCAATTGGGATCACGGTGACACGGTCAGACGGCACGCCACAGGTCTCCATAACGAAACGTTTCATCATTGCGCTCATCGTAATGGCCTGAACGCCGAGGGCGAGGCGCGTCAGACGACGATTCTTCCACGGCACTTCCTGAAGCGTCGTCACAACCGGCACATTGGTCAGGCGTGACGCCAGCTTCGCAGCGAGCGCAGCAAAGCGGTGGTGGGTATTCACAATATCGATGCGCCCGGCACGGATGATGTGCGCCAGTTTCAACCCGGCTGCCAGCAGTGCTGGCAGATTCGGCGTCCGCTTGCCCGGACCAAGATACGGAGTGAGCGGAGTCTGGTCATAGTGATGCGCAAACGCTGCCACGCGCCTGCTCCATTCACCGCCGCCAGAAGCGATGGCCACGAAATACCCGGCTTCCGCCTGGCTCTCAGCCAGCCGGATGAGATACTCGGTTGCGCCTCCAACCCCTAGACGCGGGCGCACATGCAAAACACGTAGTGGTCTGGTTGATAGCGTCGTCATATGCTCACGCCTCGATTTCGCGCACGGTCAGCCGCTGTCCGTCCATCCGCCAGTCACGTTCAAAAAGAGCGCGCAATTGAGCAACACTGTATTCGAGATTGAATTCACGCAGCACCAGCTGGCGCCCTGCGGAAGCCAGGCGTCGTCCCAAGTCGCGGTCGGTATAGAGGCGCAGCAGCGCTTCAGCCAGCGCTGCCGCATTACGTTCCGGAACAAGTAAACCGGTTTCGCCGTCACGCACCAGTTCGGGAATGCCGGAGATGGCAGTCGCCACAACCGGAATTTCGGCAGCAAGCGCCTCCATCAGTGCTACCGGGATGCCTTCCATCTTGCCGTTGGGCATCACAACGCTCGGCAACGCCAGCGCATCGACCTGTTGCAACAATTCGCTCACTTTATGACGCGGTTGAGCGCCAAGCAGCCTGACATGATCCGTCAGACCCAGACGGCGAATCTGTGCTTCGAGGTGCGGGCGATCCTCACCCTCGCCGACCAGCAGGCATTGGAAGGGCACACCCCGTCGATGCAGCACATCACACGCATCGATCAGGTAGCGCTGCCCTTTGTACCCCGCGAGACTAGCCACGCATGCAATCGTGAACAGTTCGCCCGGCTTACGTCGCTCGCGTGGACGGAAGAGAGTCGGGTCGATGCCGCAATGTACCACGACGACTCGCTCCTCAGCCGTCGCGCCGTACAGGTCGATCAGCATCCGGCGATTGAATTCAGAGATTGCCACAATGAAACTGGCCGCAGCGACCTTCTCTCCCAGCATTGGGCGCTCGACGTAGAGATCGTGAGCATGGACTGTGAAACTGTACGGAATACCGGTCAAGAGGTGAACCACATACGCCAGAAGCGCCGGGTGGGTTGCATAGTGCGCGTGCAGGTGATCGACGTCGAGTTCGACCATGCGCCGCGCAGCATATGCGGCCTTAGGCACGACCACCAGCGCACGCGACAGGAACTTTGGCGACTCCAGGTTGCCGCGCACCGCACGCCACCACGCGCGCAGATAGGCACCGGGACGACGCAGAAGCCAGTAGATCTGCGCGTTCAGCATTGGGCGCGAGAACAACCGACAGAAATGCGCGCGCTCGACCATCCGTTGGGCATCGGCATGCTGCACTGGTTCGCGCTCGTGGATGAGCGGAAAGATTTCGACTCGCACTCCCTGCCGTTCGAGTTCTAGCATCTCGACCAGGATGAACGTCTCGGTAATCTTGGGGAAGCGCGACATCGTATATGCCACAGTGCGCGGTTGTCGGAGAGAGGTACTCCGGGTCGCCTCAATCATCAGTACGCTCCACGTCCTTGAAAGACTGCCAGCGCCGTCCGCACCAGGATTTCGATATCCAGCCCCAGGCAGCGGTGCTCGATATACAGAATGTCAAGGCGTAACCGCTCATCAAACTCGGTGTTGCCACGTCCGTACACCTGCCACAAACCAGTTAACCCTGGCTTGACATCGAGGCGCGCCGTTTGCCAGAGTTGATAGGTGCTCGCATCAAACGATGTCGGGCGTGGACCAACCAGGCTCATATCGCCGCGGATGACATTGATGATCTGAGGCAACTCATCGAGACTCGTCTTGCGTAGAAACTTCCCGACGCGTGTCACACGGGGATCGTTTGTGATCTTGAAGTCGGGCCATTGCAACTCATTCAGATGCGCCAATTGCTTTTTCAGCTCCTCGGCATTTGGTACCATCGTGCGGAACTTATACATCTTGAAACGACGGCCGCTCTTCCCGGTACGATTCTGGGTGAAGATAACTGGACCGCCGGGTGATTCGATCTTGATTGCCAGTGCAATAATGGCGAACAGCGGCAGGACGATGGGTATCGCCAGCAACGACAGTGTCAAATCCATAATGCGCTTGGCACGCCGGTAAGCTCGTCCGCGCAACCACTGGCGCTCAGGGCGATAGCGCTCGATCCATTCAAGTGAATACGCCCGTCGATCACGATTAACGATGGTAGCCATAGTGTTCTCACAACGGTAGCTTCAACGACCCTCTTCTCCGTATGCCTTACATATTCACCTCCGGCACACGCAACGCTTCTGACGAATGAGATTCTTGCGGTTGCGCCTGTCGGAGATGGCGCTCAGCCGCATCGAGCAAATCCTCGAAGGTCAACGAATGATTGGGGAATGTCGCCACACCGTAGTGAGCAGTAATTCCCAATCGATCCTGAACCAGATGTACCAGGCGATCTCCCAGCAATCTGGCGTTATCTTCCGCCGTTTCGGGCGCCACTACGATCAGACGACCCGGCTTACTGTCCTCGATAATCAGGTCAGTACGGCGCAGATGGCGGGCGAGCATGCGTGCAGTCACTGCTAACACATACCGCTGCATCATCGCACGCTGAAGTTCCTGAACGAAACGATGGATCATCATGTTCAGCGAACGCGCATCTGCTTCAAGAATGAGAACGCTCAACGGACGACGCATGCGTCGACTGGCGCTCATCTGTATTTGCACATCCTCCTGTGCCTCGCTCATCGAGCGCAACCGGTCATTCTTATTCCGCAGGGTAATAATTTCGACCGCCTGGCGAAACTCCTCGAGCGCAGCGCCGACGCGGTGCGCTAAAACGGCAGTGCCAGCAACCAGGAGAAACTCGATTATCGTAAGGTAGGTGTGAATACCACCGAACTTCGGTGACGGATCGAGCGCAAGACCGACACCCAGCGCAATCCATCCTGGAACCACCGATAGCATAGTCGGACGTCGCCGGAAGAAGTGAAACAACGGCAGGAATACTACTGTTGCAATAACAACATAGGTGACCGGCTCGAGGTCTAGCGTATTGATACTCCCCAGATCGAGTCGTTCGATATTGAAACTGGCGATCAGCCAGAGCAACAATGCAACCACGCGACGACGTAAGCTACTCATGGCGTCTTTCTCTCTTTCACAGATGGATCTTGGGAACCAGAGCTTTCCGACCGATAGATGCGGTACGGGCGATCCATGTTTGCTTGCGAGTCGTCGGGATTGGCCATTCCGGCGCGTACCTGCAACATACGCAGGTTATACCGTAGCCGATAGAGCAGATAACGCGCCAGTTTGTACCATCCGCGCTCGAAGTATCGTCCAGACGTAAGCACTGCCAGGCGTGGCGCATTGCCATACGCTACCTGCATGCGGCGTGCCCGCAAGACCGGACCAATGCTAAAATCGGCAGGGAGATACCCCGCATCGAACAACTCGATGAACAGATCGCGATCAATAGCAAAATTACTGCCGCGAATCGTCGGGATCCCCAGCACCTGTCGCTTGAACCAGCGCGTCAGATGATGGATGATAACGCGCGCCTGTGTTGCAGAGTCGTTGTTCAGATCGCAAAAGTTGACCGGGGTATACGCCGCGCACGCGCCCGCAGCAAACTGCTGCACATACCAGTCCAGCAGCGTCGTTGGGTCTGGTACACGGCAATCGGCATCGAAGTGAATCGTCAACCTCGATGCCGCAACCCGTGCGCCATGCACACGCGCTGTTACCGCAACCCGAATGCCAGGCTGGCGTACATCCGGCTGACTGACAACTCGTATCCCTGCTTGCTCAAAAGCGGTAAGTGAGGGAGGAGCATCCACCGGGTAGTTGTTGACCATGACAATGATCTCAAAGGTGTGCCGACCGCGATAAGCAAGGAGATCATTGATGACCACCCATACCCGCTCCAGGTCGGATTGCGCATTGACCGGGATGATGATCGAGCCGTCAGGCTGACGCGACTGATTGCTCCGTATCACATGCATCCTGGCAAACCAGAATAGTTTCCACCTGTACAATAGTGTCCGTAGAAGGGTTCAAAAAATGAGAAATATATATCAACAGCCATCGCTACAAAGTCGCCTGCTAGGATAGTTCCTGCAATGCACTGTGTACATCACAAACATTACGTATGGAGCATTGTAGAAGGAAAACCGGGCGACACTGCAGATCTGAATGTCATCCGTGGCTATAGCGTACACTATAAAGCGAAGTAAGTAATGACAGCCTGGCGCATTTTGATGAAAATACTCTTAACATTGCATCCAACATCGCCTTGACATGTAAACTGGCAATGCAGCACGATAGCGCTGCACGACTGTTGCCATTACAGAGGAGATAACTCGTGATTACATCGACGCTCCTTGAGGAGATTTATGAACAACCCGCAGTGCTGCGTCGGCTCATCGATGCGGAAATGGAACCGATGACCCGATTAGCACAGGCGCTTCACGCTCGCGACTGCCGGTACGTCGTCATTGCTGCGCGCGGAACGTCGGACAATGCAGCACGCTATGCGCAGTATCTGATCGGAGCGACTCTGGGAATGCCGGTTGCGCTGGCAACCCCTTCGCTCCATACGCGCTACGGGGTGCATCTGCGTTTCGATGGCGCCCTGGTCATCGGCATCTCGCAATCAGGGGCGTCTCCCGACATCTGCGCTGTCGTAAGCGATGCCCGTCGTAGCGGAGCGCCGACGATAGCAATCACCAATTATCCGGAGTCGCCGCTGGCGCAGGCTGCCGAATTTGTGGTTCCGATCCACGCTGGGGTCGAACGGAGCATTGCTGCAACCAAGACGTACACAGCGCAACTGGCAGCACTGGCGATGCTAACCCTCAGTCTCACGAACGACACTGCCGGTCTTGCAACACTGGCGACGATCCCCGATGCTGTAGAAGCGACCTTTTCCCTGGATGGGCGCATGCGTGAGATTGCTGGCGAAATGGCGGGAGCGACCTCCGCCATCACCATCGGACGTGGCTATCACTACGCAACCGCCTGGGAGATCGCGCTCAAATTGAAGGAACTGACTCACATTGTAGCTGAACCGTATTCGGCAGCAGACTTTCAGCATGGACCGATCGCCCTGGTGCACGAAGATATTCCGATCGTGCTGATAGCAACGCAGGGGGCTGTCGCCGACGATCTTGCCGAGCTAGCATTGCACCTGCGGAATCTCGGTGCACATCTGACTGCGATCAGCGACGTACCTGTTGTCCTGGAAACAGCCGACCAACCAGCGCAACTGCCAGTTAGCGTCGAGGAGCGTTTCGCGCCGATAACCGCTGTGATCGCCGGGCAGTTGCTCACTTTTCACTTGGCGCACGCGCGGGGGCTTGATCCGGATCGACCACATGGCCTGCGCAAGGTAACCGAAACGCGGTAAAACAGAAAGAAAGCGACACCGGACAAAAACGAGGCGCGCAGGCATCCGCCTGCGCGCTCAACATCTGGTTCGGAGCAACACATCAAGGAGAGACGACGGTCATCACACCTTTCATGCCGCCAGCATAGTGTGCGGGGTAGGTGCAGAGAAAGACATACGTGCCAGGAGCAGGGGCAGTAAACGTGAGTGTCTCGCTGCCGCCAGGACCGAGCATCTTCGTCGCCGCGATAATGTTAGTGCGATCGGCAGGCAGGAAATCCGGAGGACCGGCGTTGATTCCTTCATCATTGACCTTCGCAGCCACGTCCTCACCGCCTTTGACAATGACGAGATTATGCTGCTGCGCTGTTGAGACGTTCTTGAACGTCAGAGTGATGGTCTGCCCGGCTGGAACGGTGAACTCTTTTTTATCGTATGCCAGATTTTCACCATCAGACGCAATCTCGATTGTCGTGCTTGCACCGCCGCCTCCGCCAACGTTGCCGCATGCAGCAAGCGCAAATGCGGCAACCAGCACAACCATCAGCATCCACGAGGACTTCTGCATCTTCATACTGAACCCTTTCACTGTTTCAGGTGGGTGTGTGTATTTTATCACGATCTCGAAGGTTGTCAATTGGTACTACGCTTGCATGCAGCAAAAGGATGCTGTGATTGCTACCGCGAAGGTTCGGGTTTTGCGTCCTGTTCTGCTGATGCGCTTTTGAGCAATGCTTCACGGAACGTCTCGACAAATTCGCGTGGACGAGCGGGGCTAATGATCAGCGGGGGCGCATCGTAGCGCGCCACGGCTACCAATCGCTCACGGTTCGTCGCCGCGAAGAAGACTTTGCCGTATGGATCGAGTTGAAACGGGCCATGATACCCGAACACGCCAGCATTGAACGACCATCGCAAGCCAAAGCGCGGCACATCCGCCAGCGCGCCCGCAAACGAAACTCCCAAAATCTGTTTGAAAGGAATGCGCAGTGCGCGCGCCCAGCGCCGCCGCACAACCAGCGTATCACTGGTCACGACATATGCGACAGGCTGGACGGCATAGTTAAGAGTTAACCACACTGCAAGCGTCAACGCAATCGCTATGGCGATAATCGTTCCGGTCAGCGCAACGCCAGCAACTAGCAGACCACTGAGATAGAGAAACAGCGCCGGGAGCGTCAGAATCCCGCCAAGCATCGCAACTCCATTGGTGATGCGCATAGCGTAGGAATCGAGCGCCGCCGCACTAAACGATGTCTCCATGTGCAAAAACCCTGACTTTAGTACTTCTTGTGCATATGCCCATGGCATGGTATACCAAAAGTAAAGTCCTGTCCTGGTCTGCATTGTTGCGCTGCGCTCGCCAGGAAGCGACGATCACTACTCTGAGACGCTATGTCGCCTAAACGAATCATCCCTTCTTCTTCCAGGAACCCGATCTTTTGGTTGCCGATGCCAGACCAGGGACTGCGTCGCCCAACGCTTGTTGCGCTGGGTGTTCTTCTGGTTCTCAACAGTGTCGCACTCGCAACACGACCACCCCGCCTATCGGTTGAAACATTCGTGACCGGCGCTGCCATCACGATTCTGGTGTTGCTGGGTGATCGATTCGCTGTGCACAAACCGGGAGGCTGGCGCCTGACGCTGGCGCCGGTTGTGCTTGCAAGTGCCACGCTGCTGGCAGACTGGTCGCTTGTGTTGATCGCTGCGCTAATCGGCGGTCTTTTCCAGATGTCGGTCTCCTCAGGGCGTCAGATCATTTGCCTGATTACTGTTCGCTCATTGATCGCCAGCGGCGGTGCGCTGATCGCTCTAGGCGTCCCAATAGCGCCGCTTTTCGTGTCGTCGTTGGCGCTGGCGCTATTGATCGTTCTCGGGTACGTACTGGAAACGCTCGTTGATTCGATAGGCGCCGATGGATGGCAGATATGCTGGCGAGATGCAACAATCGGATCACTCCGCTGGTACATCCCTGTTGTGGCGCTGATCGGCGTCTTGTTTGCCGCATTCCGCGACTCGGCGACCGCAGTGTTGCCCTTTGCACTGGCACTGCTGGGGTGTCTCCATATCCTGGCGCACATCCAGACGCAGCAACATCGTACCCTTGCCGAATTGACCAGCCTGCGCGAACAACTTGGCGCACGCACAGAGCGTCTCGAGCGATTGCAGGCACTGACGACGGCGATGCTCGCTACTCTCGATGATCGTCGCCAGTTTCACATACTCTGCGAGCGTCTCGCGGCGCTGCTCGACGCCGAAGCTGGCTGGATTACGCTCTACGATCAGGATGGATTGTGTGTTCCGACAGTTCATGGGTTAACCGTTCGTCATACCGAGTCCGCTCAGGTTGACCGGGCACGCTACGATGAGATTATTCAGCGGGGTCAGATTGTGCTGATCGCCGACGAACGCGTCCAGCAACTGGTACCAGCGATCAACTCCGACGATCCGATCCGCTGGTCAATGCTGCTGGTCATCCCACTGACAACTGATCGCGGTGCAATTGGTGCGATTTGCCTGGCATTCGAACATCTGCGCGGTCTCGAAAGATCGCCGGATTCTTACCTCTTTCGCCCGTCAGGCAGCGGTGGCTATCGAGAACACGCGCCTCTTGAGCGAGTTGCGCCAGAAACAGGCGGAACTGATCCAGTCGTCAAAACTGGCTGCAGTTGGAACATTCGCCGCTGGTATCGGGCATGAGTTCAACAATCTGCTCGGCGGAATGCTCGGCTATGCAGAACTCGGTCGCAGCGCCAGCGATAGCGCCGAAAAGGATCAGGCGCTCGATGTTATTCGACAGGCATGCCAGCGTGGGCGAAGCATTACGCGTGGTCTGCTCACCTTTGCGCGACGTAGTGAGCATCGTCGTGACATTCACCATCTGGCCGATGTGATTGCCGAAACGTTGACCCTTGTCGAGATCGATCTGCGTAAACTCAATATCACACTGGAGCGCGTCATCGAACCGACGCCAGCTATCCTTTGCGACAGTGGGCAAATCGCGCAGGTGCTCCTGAATCTAATCACGAATGCGCGCGATGCTATCGGGCGTGACGGTGGAACGATCGTGGTGTCGCTTCGTCAGTGCGGCGCGTACGTCGAACTTGCCGTCAGTGATACTGGCGCAGGCATCCCCGAGCACGTGCGCGACCGGATTTTTGAGCCGTTTGTGACAACGAAGGGCGCGCTCGGCGCAAGCAACACACCCGGCACTGGTCTGGGGCTGTCGGTGTCGTATGGCATCGTGAAAGATCATGGGGGCGACATCCGCTTTGAGACGGAGATCGGTGTTGGAACGACCATGATCGTGCGTCTGCCGATCAATCCGCCATTCTGACAGCAGTGCACGCTTACTTCAGTTCTGGCAGTTCGATCGGGTCTTCGCGTGGCTCGCAAACGCCACAGTAGAGCGTGCGCGTCGTGACAATCGCCCGTGGCACGTTGCGATCGTCGCGATAGACGGCAACAATATGGGGCATCTCGCGCGCACAGTCCTTGCAGAGCGCTCGTCCGCAAAAGATGCAAATGCCATACGCTGGTCGTTCGCAGTGCCAGCAGTTCACGCCAATCCTCCTATCAATGTCGATGAATCTTTCTCTCTCGATTGTACTGGAGAATAATGGTCTGGTTCGCATTGCACCGACTGTGACGCTGTGGTAAGATGCCGTAGGAGTTTATGCATCTGAGGCTGCCTTGTGGATCCTGTCGAACCGCCGTCCAACAAATCGCCAGTACGTGTGCCGATCCTCCGCATCTCGCGTGATACCGCGATCCTGCTAGCATCGCTTATCTTCCTTGCCTGCGCCATTCTGCTGGCTGTGTTGTTCCCGCCTTCCGGCGGCGAACCAGCGCGCGCCCTGACCCCGGTTGCGACGGTAGCCCAGGTAACTGGCGTCGTTGTTGAGCCGACGGAACCGGGGTCTTCAGTCTCAACGCCTCTGCCAACTGATGTTACCCTGCCTTCAACTGATCTACAACCGTATCCTCCTCCGGCGGCAACGCTGCTGGTCACAGCATTTTCGCCCACGCTCGAACCGACGCTTGCAATAGCATCCTCGCCCACGCCGGAATTGCCGATACCGACGGTCGCATCTGAGGGGGCGGGCATAGCCCCAACTGCACCGCTCGCACAGGCGCCAACGCTCGAACCGACGCTTCCACCGCCACCCGTCGTCCAACCAACACTGGAACCGCCTGTGCCGACGCAACTGGTCGAGAGCCAACCCCTGCCGCCGACCCAACCGCCTGCGCCGCGTCCTACCCGTCCTCTGCCTACCGCGACCCCGCTTCCAATCGACATCATCCGAACCACAACCTACTGGACGCTTGCCCAAAGCCCAATCACGCTACGACGCGATACGCTAGTGGCATCCGGCGCTGCTCTGATCATCGAACCGGGCGTTGAGGTACGCATCCCTCCCGGCATTGCGCTGTACGTCGATGGTCGGCTGTATGCCCTGGGTCAGGCAGATCGTCCAGTGCGCTTCACTGGCGCAAGTTTGCCGCGCTGGGAGGGCATCTTCGGGCGACCCGGCAGCGACATTGTGCTGGAACACGTGGAAGTGCGCGGCGGTGGCGCAGGGGGAACGGTTCTCGCATCAGACCGCGGCGGATTGACAATCCGTTCAAGCCGCATTGTTGATAATGGCGGTCACGTGCGGGTGTCAGGCAGAGGCTTCGAACTGCGTGACAGTGAGATAACCGGCAATGATCTGCCCTACGGCGCTGCCGTCGAAATCGTGTACGAGAGCGGCGGTACAGCTACGCTGATCGGCAATCGCATCGGCGGCAACCGTATGGCTTTCGGATCGCCCAATGTCCGGATCACTAACCTCAGCCCCAATGATACGGTCATCCTCGATATCCAGCGCAATCTGCTGGTCGGGCAGGATGGTCCTAACCTCACCCTGGAAACAAACGGTTTGTTGCAGGGATCAATTGTGTGTAATGGACTGATTGGCGGTTTGAATGGATTGAGCCTGCTCAGCACCCTGCCACAGACGCCAGGACTGCCCCAGTTGACGATTCGCAACAATGCTATTGAGGAGCACACGCCGCCGATCATTCCGATCTATCTGCAACGCGGCATTGGGCGCGGCGCTACCAGTGATGTAGCAATCGATATGCGCGGCAACTGGTGGGGTGCTGCGGAAGGTCCTTACGAACCGGACAGACACGCCGACGGACGTGGCGATGCTCCTGGCGATCTGGTGCTGTTCGACCCCTGGTTGACCGAACGCCCGCCCTGCGCTCCTGCACAGTAACTGGCAATGGCCGTGCCCATTCCAGCCATCGATGCCATTATTGCCAGCGCTATCGACCAGCGCATCTTTCCTGGTGCGGTTGTCCTGGTCGCGCGCGACGCAGAGATCCTCCACATTGCTGCGTATGGAACAATGACCTACGATCCACCTGGAAACGATCCCGTTACGCCAGCAACCATCTACGATATTGCATCGTTGACCAAAGTGTTCACTGCGACAGCGGCGCTGCTTCTGTACGACAGAGGGAGCATCGATCTGGCAGCGCCAGTTCAGGCATATCTGCCGCGCTTTCGTGCACGTGATGTTACCGTCTGGCATCTGCTGACCCATACATCGGGACTCGATCTGCGCCTTTCAATGCTTCGTCGCGCAGGGCGAGAGGGATTGCTGGCGGCAGCCTACAGTGCGCTGCCCGTCCGTCCACCTGGCAGCAGCGTTGCCTATACCAACATCAATTCGTTTCTGCTGGGTGAAATTGTTGCCGCCGTGTATGGTCAACCACTTGACAGAGCAATCGACGAATTGGTCTGCCGACCACTGAAACTGCAACACACTGGCTTTCGTCCCGATCCTGCACTGATTGCGCATATTGCGCCAACCGAGTTTGATAGGGAGTGGCGTGGATGCCTGGTTCATGGCGTGGTTCACGATGAGAGCGCGTATGCACTCGGAGGCGTCGCCGGGCATGCTGGACTCTTCAGCATCGCCAGTGATCTATGGACATTCTGCCGCGCCTGGCTCCCCGCCGGGAGCAATCATCACCCGGCGCCGCTCCTGAAACCAACGACCCTGACTCTGGCGATAACCAATCAGACGCCAGAACTGGCTCAGGCGTGCGGTCTCGGATGGATGATTGATCGTCCAAACTTTATGGGGTCAGCGCCCCGCGGCAGTTACGGTCACACAGGTTTCACCGGACCGGCGCTGGTCATTGTCCCCCACGACCGCCTGATCATCATCGTGCTGAGCAACCGGGTACATCCGCAGCGCAGCGTGCCGCGTCACCATGCCGTTACTGCCGCGATCGTTGCCGCAGCACTCGACAGCATGCCGGTGCAGTGTTCACTACCCGATCCCCAATCTGGATAGTACGTGCACTAGTCGGAACAGGCGTATGTGGAAGAGCGATAAGTCTTTGTTACGGGCACCATTGTAGAAAGATTAGCTATTAAGCAGGGTTTACAAAGCAACACAGTATGATATGATTGAAACGATCATTGTCGTTTCCACACGTGAGTGGAAAGAGCGAAAGCTATGGCAGTTACGCGCATTCTTATTGCTGAAGACAACGATCTGGTTGCGCTTACGCTCGAAGAGCAACTAAAAGGGCTTGGCTACGATGTCATCGGCATCGCTCGCACTGGCGCCGAAGCCATTGATCTTGCAGCGCGCCTGGCACCAGATCTGATCATTATGGATATTCGTATGCCAGAAATGGAAGGGACGGAAGCGGCAGCACGGATCAACCAGCAGCGCCCAACCCCCATCCTGATGCTCACCGCGTATACCGACAGAGAAACCATCCGCAAAGCAGAACAGGCTGGAGCACTTGGCTATCTGGTCAAACCGGTCAACGAAGCAGAACTGTCACCGGCAATCAACATCGCACTGGCTCGTTTCCGCGAATTGCAGGCGTTGCGTGCGCAGGTGCATGAACTGGAAGAGTCGCTCGAAGCGCGCAAATTGATCGAACGTGCTAAAGGCATCCTGATGCAACGTCTGGGGTTGAGCGAACGCGACGCCTACGAACGACTGCGGCAACGTGCGCGTGACAAACGCGCCAAGATGAAAGATATTGCCCAGGCGATCATCGAAGCCGAAGAACTGCTGGGTTCTGGATCGTGAGAGTTGACACCTTCGCCAGGGTATGGTATAGTCGCAATATCAACACCTGAGACGGATGAGATAGTACCGATTATGCAATCGCGAAGCACGTATTACTTTTGGTTCTGGTACTTTGCCAGCTCACCAAGAGACTGGTTGCTTCGCGTTGGATGACGTTTAGGATACCGGAACTCAGAAGGCGTGGAGCAACAGGCTCCACGCCTTCTTGATTTTTAGGGAGCAACGTATGACGATCGTCTGTCGTGGCATTCGCGGCGCAACTACCTGCGATGAAAACACGCGCGAGGCGATCCTTGAAGCGACGCGCGACCTGTTGCAGCGCATCGTTGCCGCAAACGGCGTGCGTCCAGAGGACGTCGCCAGCGCCATCTTCAGCACTACGCCCGACCTGACTGCTGAATTCCCGGCTGTTGCTGCGCGTGAACTTGGCTGGCTCGACACTGCGCTGCTCTGTACGCACGAAATGGCAGTTCCCGGCAGTCTGCCACGTTGCATTCGCGTGCTGATCCACTGGAATACCACACGACGAGCAGAAGAGATCGTTCATGTGTACATTCGTGGCGCACGTACGTTGCGTCCTGACCGGAGCAGGATCCAGGCGCTGGCAGAACCATCGGGACAATGAAACAGCGGTGGGGTTTCCTCCGCTGTTTTTTACGGTCACCGGGGTGCGCATGTTGAGAGGAGCAAGCTGCAGGACAGGCAGGGCACGTAAAGGTTAAGAAACAAGACAAGCCGATCTATTCTGCATAAGCCATCGGAAGGAGCATGCCATGACCACGCTGGAACTCGATGTCATCGTCCGGCCGCGCCTTCGCCTGGCGCTACCGCTTGAACACCGTTCATCATTCATTGAACAGCTGTTGCCGCTAGCAAAGGAGAATGCATCCATGATTGTCGTCATGCAGAGCACTGCAACCGAAGAGGAGTTGAACGCAGTTCTAGCACGCATCCAGGAGCATAGTCTCAAGGGAAGTGTCATCTACGGTGAGGAGCGGAACATCGTTGGTGTGATCGGGTCGGCGATTCCGTCGACGTTGCGCGAAGAACTTGAGCGCCTTCCGGGCGTCCAGGAAGCAGTGCGCATTACTCGACCGTATAAACTGGCCGCGCGTGAGTTCCACCCCCAGGATACCATCGTCCAGGTCGGCGATGTTGCCGTTGGCGGAGGTTCTTTCGTGGTGATTGCTGGACCGTGCGCTGTTGAAAGCGAAGCGCAGATTATGGCAACTGCGTTCGCAGTGCGCGAGGCGGGCGCTCACATGCTGCGTGGCGGCGCCTTCAAACCACGATCTTCCCCCTACACCTTCCGCGGTTTGGGCGAGGAGGGGTTACGACTGCTGGCGCTGGCGCGAGCCGAAACAGGATTGCCCATCGTGACTGAGGTGATGACGCCGACTGATGTCGAACTGGTAGCGCGCTACGCCGATGTGCTCCAGATTGGGGCGCGCAATATGCAAAACTTTCAGTTGCTGGAAGAAGCCGGTCGCAGCGGAAAACCGGTGCTGCTCAAACGCGGGATGTCGGCGACGATCGAGGAATGGCTGCTCTCTGCTGAATACATTATGGCGCAGGGCAACCCGAACGTCATTCTCTGCGAACGCGGCATTCGCACATTTGAGACAGCGACGCGTAACACGATGGACCTGAACGCTGTGGCACTCGCCAAACGACGCAGTCACCTGCCAGTGGTCGCCGATCCGTCGCACGGTACGGGCAAGTGGTACCTGGTGCCACCGCTTGCACTGGCATCGCTCGCCGCTGGTGCCGATGGTGTCATGATTGAAGTGCATCCCGATCCAGATCGCGCAGCCTCGGACGGCGGACAGTCGCTCACATGTGAAAACTTTGCTGCATTGATGCCGCGGATGACCGCACTTGCCGAATTGCTTGGACGGAAGAGTCACTCATTGGTTGCACGTTGATGCGCTACTAAATGAAAGGGGGCGCTCGCCTGCCTGATTTTGCATTCCATAGCCGAGGGCTTCAGCCCCACGACTAGCTCGGTAGAGCGGATTTATTTCTCAATCTCCATCAGCCCGACGGCACAAGGCGCATACCGGATTTATTTCTCAACTTTCATTAGCCCGCCACCGCTGGTTCCGGCGCCCAGCGCGCCGCAGGCGGCGCCAGCGCACACCCTCGCACTCGGTCCAGCCGAAACGTTCGTTCCGCGCGGCGCTGCAAACAATAGGCGTGCAGCA